>JANOTC010000410.1:0-3786 GCA_031416175.1 Gammaproteobacteria bacterium | reverse complement strand
TTACTGCGCCACCTAATTTCTTAAAAGGGAGTCTGATGAAGACAAAGCGCATATACGATCCTGCGGTTGAAGAACTGGTCGCGATGTTTCCACGTTTGGATGTTTCCGATGCAGTTGGGGCAAGAGCCGCGCTTAATGAATTTTTTGAGGCTTTGGCGGCGCAAGGCGTTGAACGGCCGATCGACGCTCGCATCGAGGAAATTGAGCGGACGATACCGGGGCCGGATGGCGCACACGAAGTGCCTATTCGCATATACATGCCTAAAAACCGCACCGCAGCAGACCCCGGCTTTGTTAACTTCCATTCGGGCGGGTTTGTTCTAGGCGATCTGGAAATAGAGCATCCCCGCTGTCTGCTTATGGCGGCAGAGGGTGGCGCGGTTTCGATCGGTGTTGATTATCGCCTTGCGCCTGAAAACCCATTCCCGGCAGGCATTGAAGACTGCTACGCGGCCTTGCAGTGGGTGGTGGAGAATGCCGAAGAGCTCAAGATCGATCCCGCCAAAATCACGATTGGCGGCAGCAGCGCGGGCGGTAATCTGGCAGCAGCGGTCGCCTTGATGGCGCGAGATCACAAGGGGCCAGAGGTGGCCTTGCAAATGCTATTTTATCCCGCCCTCGATGATCGTTGTGAGACACCTTCAATGAAAAATGGCGCCGATGTGTACGTTTGGACTTATCAGAACTCGCTTGATATGTGGAACCAGTACCTCGGCCATGATCGCAGTAAGGTGTCACCCTATGCGGCACCAGCCCGTGCCGAGGATTTGTCGGGTCTGCCGCCAGCGTATGTGATGACCTGCGGACACGACCCCCTGCGTGACGAAGCCATCCTCTATGCTATGCGGCTGATGGAGGCTGGCGTTCCAGTCGAATTACACCACTATCCGGGCACAGTGCATGGATTTGACTTTCTGACTCCGTCAATCATCGCGACACGGGCGGTAAAAGAAGGCGTTGCGGTGTTTCGGCGTACGATGGCGAGTTAAAAATGTGAGGAACAGGCGATGTTGGCGCCGACGCAAAACTGACCAGCTGTGCCGATTGAAAATTGACCAGGCGTTTGGTTTTCGTAGCGTACTACACTCCTGTGGATAACTCGAGCAGTTGGCGGTAATTTTGATCTCCTGTTGTTGATGTTTGTTGACACGATAGCGATGGCCGTCAAAAGTCGGGCTGCTTATCGCGTTGTGTGCGTTTTAACTTCTCTCTGGCCTTGATGCGATCTTTGGCGATGGCGCTGCTTTGCTTGAAGCGGAACGACTCGTTGCCGGTTTCGACGATGTGACAATGATGCGTTAGTCGATCCAAGAGTGCCGTGGTCAACTTGGCATCACCGAACACGCTGCTCCATTCTGAGAAAGTCAGGTTGGTGGTAATGATGACGCTGGTTCGTTCATAGAGTTTCGAGAGCAGATGAAACAACAAGGCGCCGCCGGCTTGCGAGAACGGTAAATAGCCGAGCTCATCCAAGATCACTAAATCCACTTGCATCAAGCGGAGAGCCAGCTTGCCTTGTTTTCCGGCGGCTTTCTCTCGCTCCAACGTGTTGACCAATTCGACGGTAGAGTAATAGCGAACGCGCCGACCGTGATGCTGAATGCCAGCGATGCCGATGGCGGTGGCCAAATGGGTTTTGCCCGTACCGGTGCCGCCGACCAGCACGACGTTTTGTGCAGCGTCGGTAAATTCCATGGCGGCGAGCCGAGAGATCAATGCTTCATCTACTTTGGATTGGCTGAAATCGAAACCGGCCAGATTGCGATGCACAGGAAATCGCGCGGAATGTATTTGGTAACGAATCGAGCGAATGGCGCGATCGGTGGACTCTGCCTCCAGCAAATGCCGCAACAGCCATGCAGAAGATTCCAACGAAGCGGTGGCGCCGCTCGCACCTTGGCTTTGCAATTCGCCATAACCGTCGGCCATGCCATGCAACTTAAGCGCTTTGAGCTGACTGATGATGTCAGACATGCGACACCTCCTGCGCATTCAAACTGTCATAGCGCGCGGTATCCGCCAACGGTTCTTCGTTGAGCTTCAGGCTGGTGGCTACTTGCTCCGGAATGACGGATGGACTGAGGCGTGCCAAAACGTTCAACACATGTTCGGCACTGTGTACACCGGATTCCAGTACCAGTTCAACCGCAACCAGAACGGCCTCAAGGCCGTGGACGGGAACAGCGGCGAGCACTCTAGCCATGATGCGATCGCCTTGCTGTCGCTCGCGTCGCCGTAACGTCGCTTGCAACTTTGCCAGGGGCACGGGCAATTCCGTAAACGGTGCGCCGTTGCGCAATGCGCCGGGCTTGCGCTCGATGAGTGGAATGTAATGCTGCCAGTCGTAACTGACTTGATCACGATCCAATAGCCGCGCATGGCAAGCCACGCGCGCGTTTTCGGCATAGGTCTCGATGCGGTCAGGGTAAAGATGAGTGGCCACTTTTTGGTTAGCCAAGTGACAGGGAACGGAGTAACGATTCCGCTGCACGGTCACCAGGCACGTGCTGGAGACGCGCGTTAACACTTCGACATAGCCATCGAACGCGGTGGGCGTCGGCATCAAATATAATTGTTCTTGTGCGAGCGCATCGGCCACGGAAATGCCGGCATAGTCCGGATGTGGCAACGCCAACCATAAGGCGCGACAACGTTCCTCAAGCCAGGTATTAAGTGCACCGAAGGAACCGAAGCATTCCGACTTGGCTTGTATCCAGATTCGCCGCCGAGCATCTTGTACGTTCTTTTCGACGACGCCTTTTTCCCAACCGGAAGCGACATTACAAAAGTCCGGATCGAATAAATAGTGCGCGGTCATAGCAAAGAAACGTGTATTAACAACACGGCCGTTGCCTCTGGAGACTTTATCCACGGCGGTCTTCATGTTGTCGTAGATGCCGCGCTTGGGAACACCCCCCAGCGCCGTAAAAGCTCGGGCGTGCGCGTCAAACAACATCTCGTGGCTTTGAGTCGGATAAGCGGCCAGCAGAAATGCACGACTGGCGCATAACTTGGTGTGCGCCACCAGAATCTTGCGATGGATACCGCTCACCATCAACCATTCTTCGCTCCAATCAAATTGGAACGCTTCGCCCAGCTCAAACTTGAGCGGTACAAACGCGGACTTAGCGGAAATCCCAATCGACCCGCTGCGCCACTGGCGGACAAAATCGGTGACGATGGAATAGCGCCCCGTGAATCCATCCTTCTGAATCGCGGCAAACAACATCAACGCCGTGCGCCGATCGCGCTTGGGGCGGTGCGCATCGGCTTCTAATGCCAAGAGTAACTTAGGCTCAAACGCCGTCAGCTTTCCGGTCGCTTTGGCTCGGCCGTACTTAGTGGCCGCTTCGTTGGGCTCCTTCAGCCACTTTTTGATGGTGTTGCGCGACAAACTCGTTCGTCGCTGAATCTCGCTGATGGCGAGGTGTTCACGAAAAAACATTCGCCGGATTTTTGCGTACATGGCCATGGTAATCACTCCTTGTTTACTCCTGCTCAAAAATTAAGCAGGGTACGTGGATTACCTGGTCAAAATTAAACCGGCACAAACCCGTTTATCTGGTCAATATTGGATCGGCGCCAACACCGCGGCCAATGAAAGCGCTCGTTGGCCAGCTTTTTGTACCACAGCACAAAGCCGCTGCGCTCGTAGTACAGAATCTTAATCTTGTCGCGCCGCCGACTGATGAACACGAACAGCTGACCGCCGTACGCATCCAAGGACAATACACACTGCACCACTGCCGCCAGCCCATCGATCGACTTGCGAAAGTCGACCGGTGT
>JANOTC010000409.1:0-7105 GCA_031416175.1 Gammaproteobacteria bacterium | reverse complement strand
CAAATGCAAAAAATGATGAACAAGATGACCAAAAAAGGCGGTATGGGCAAGTTGCTAAGACAGATCCAAGGCAGTTTGCCTAAGGGTGGCGGGTCGAAAGGGTTGAACAAACCGCGTTAAACAAGAAGGGGACGCATGCGTCCCCTTCTCATTATGGTCGAATTGCCGCTTCAATTATTCGAGGCGTTCGCCATGTAGCGCTATGTCCAAACCTTCGCGTTCCTCTTCCTCGGTTACACGCAGGCCAATCACAACATCAATTATCTTCAAGATTATAAACGTTCCTATCGCTGTATAGACAACGATTACGCCCACGCCCAGCAATTGCGTGGTGATTTGTCCCACATTGCCTTCCAATGCGCCCTTAACGCCGCCGATGGACTCCATCGCGAACACGCCAGTCAGAATGGCGCCTATGATGCCGCCAATGCCGTGTACGCCGAACGCATCTAACGAATCGTCGTAGCCAAGTTTGCGCTTCAATGAGGTAGCACCCCAGAAACAAACGACGCCAGCGATTAAACCAATGATTAACCCGCCGGTCGGACCAACAAAGCCCGAAGCAGGCGTAATTGCAACTAGACCGGCGATGGCGCCAGACACGATCCCTAACACACTCGGTTTGCCATTGGTGGCCCACTCAGCAAACAACCAGGCCATGGCAGCGGCAGCCGTTGCAATTTGGGTAACGGCCATAGCCATTCCCGCGCGGCCATCAGCGGCTAACGCAGAACCGGCATTAAAACCAAACCAACCTACCCATAACATCGCAGCGCCTATCACCGTCAAGGCCAAATTGGACGGTGCCATCGGCTCGCGCCCGTAACCAATGCGTTTCCCCAATACGATGGCGGCCACTAAACCCGCGACACCCGCATTGATATGCACCACCGTGCCGCCCGCGTAATCCAACACGCCCTTGTCAAGCAGCCAGCCGCCTGGACCCCACACCCAATGCGCGATCGGTGCATACACAACCAAAGTCCAAATGCCGGTGAACCACAATAAGGCAGAGAATTTCATGCGGTCGGCAAAGGCACCCGCAATTAAAGCTGAGGTAATAATGGCGAAAGTCATTTGAAACATCATGAAAACGGATTCGGGGATGTTAGCGCCGTCCGTACCGGCAAACGCACCCACGTCTAGGCCTGCTAAGAAAAGTCGATCCAATCCGCCGATGAACGGAGTTCCTGAGCTGAAAGCTAAACTGTAACCGATGATCATCCAGAGTATGGTCACGAGACAGGTAATCGCAAAGCTTTGCATCATGGTGGCGAGAATGTTTTTCTTGCGCACCATGCCTGAATAGAATAACGCTAAGCCTGGAATCGTCATGAATAACACTAAGGCGGTGGATGTGAGCATCCAGGCCGTGTTCCCAGTATCTAGTTTTTGTACCGGCTTTTCGGCGGCAGGGGCGGGTGCTTCTGCTTCTGCGGGAGCCGGTGTGGCGGCCACCTGCGCGGCAGGTTCCGCTGTCGCGTTTGTCGCAGCTGCATCGTCCGCTTGCGCCCAGGCGCTGAAAATAAGCAGAGAAAAGGAAATTAGTAGACCATAAATTTTCTTCATGGAAGTTTCCCTTTGTGTTAAATGGCTTCAGGACCACTTTCGCCTGTCCGTACACGTATTACCTGCAAGATATCCATGACAAATATTTTTCCATCGCCGATTTTTCCGGTGTGGGCAGCCTTCCGTATGGCCTCCACTGCCAAATCGAGCACTTCGTCCTTGACTGCGATTTCTAACTTCACCTTTGGCAGAAACTCGACCACGTATTCCGCGCCACGATAAAGTTCAGTGTGTCCTTTTTGCCGTCCAAATCCTTTGACTTCCGTGACAGTTAGCCCTTGCACGCCAACGGCGGAAAGCGCTTCGCGCACGTCGTCAAGCTTGAACGGCTTGATTATGGCGGTGATTAGCTTCATAAATTCTCCTAAACCCTAAGAGTGTCACAATTGCTGCAAGAAATTTGCGCCGATCAGTGTAGTTCGACATTCAAAAGTGTCGTCAGCAATGCGTATGCCACATAATATGCCTGACGTCGAATATGTGGAGTATCTTCTTGTTTCATAATAAGTAAGTCTGCGGACTTGGCTGCAGAACGCACAGGAAAAAGCGCCTGGACGAAGTGGGTGCGCCGCGCCCGCGAGGTGCGCAAGGCAGAGTTCGCACCATGTTGGGGCGTGCAAATTTGCGAGATGCAAGAATATGGTGCGGGTGAACACGCTTCGACGTTCATGTGCCGATATGTGCGTTCCGAGGGTAGAGAAGCTGAAAGCATTGGCGGCCCGTTGGCGCGTGCAATACTATATTATAGGCAGTGAAATTTTACGTATGGCACAGTTTCTGCTGAATGCTACTAAATGCGTCTATAATCGCGTCTCATTTTGAGCCGATAGAGCCATGAATGGGCTCGGTGCTATGATCCATCGCCGTTGTTGATATTTGAGGGTAAACGATGAAAGAGAAATTGGTTTTAATTGGCAACGGCATGGCGGGTGTTCGCACACTCGAAGAATTGCTCAAAATTGCACCTGACGCTTACCAAATTTCGGTATTTGGTTCTGAGCCTTATGGTAATTACAACCGAATTCTACTTTCTCCTGTCCTGTCCGGTGAAAAGAAGGTAGAAGATATCATCATTAATGATGACACTTGGTACGAAAAGCACGGGATAACGCTGCACAAGGGCAAAACCGTTACCCGCATTGACCGGAAGAACCGTATCGTCTTCACGGCAGATGGCATTCAAGCACCGTATGACCGATTACTCATGGCGACCGGATCAAACCCCATCGTATTGCCGATTCCGGGAAATGATCTTCCCGGCGTTATTACGTTTCGCGATATTCATGACGTCGACAAGATGGTGGATGCGTCCACATTGTACAAACACGCGGTGGTCATCGGTGGTGGTTTGCTAGGATTAGAGGCCGCCAATGGTTTAATGATGCGTGGCATGAGCGTGACGGTAGTGCATCTCGCACAGACATTACTTGAGCGTCAATTGGATCCGGTTGCCGGATCAATGCTCCGTAAGAGCCTGGAAGAGCGCGGCTTGCATTTCTTAATGGCGCATAGTACTGAAGCTATTTTGGGTGAAGAGCGCGTCCAGAGTGTGCGTTTTAAAGGGGGATTGGAAGTAGCGGCTGACCTTGTTGTCATGGCCGTCGGCATTCGGCCTAACATTGATCTCGCCAAAAAATCAAACATTTATTGTGAACGTGGGGTGATGGTCAATGACACTCTGCAAACTTACGATCCAAAAATCTATGCCGTTGGCGAATGCGTACAGCATCGTGGGCAATCTTACGGATTAGTAGCGCCATTGTTCGAACAGGCCAAAGTATGCGCGAACCACTTGGCGCGCTTTGGTATTGGGCGTTATGAAGGCTCCGTTACATCGACCAAGCTCAAAGTAACAGGTATCGATCTGTTTTCAGCCGGTGATTTTGTCGGCAACGAAAACACTGAGGACTTGGTGTTGAAGGACTCCTCGCGCGGTGTCTACAAAAAATTAGTTGTCAGCAATAATCGCATCAAAGGTGCGGTGTTGTACGGTGACACGGTAGATGGCTCGTGGTACTTCCAATTGCTGCGTGACGGCACGGATATTTCTGCGTTTCGCGAGAATATTTTATTTGGGCAAGCGCATCTGGGCGACTCCGGACACGGTTCCAAAGACAAAGTTCTGACCATGGCGGACACGGCCGAAGTGTGCGGTTGTAATGGCGTGTGCAAAGGGACCATCGTTCAGGCGATTATCGGCAAGAAATTATTTACCCTAGATGAAGTGCGTGCTCATACCAAGGCATCGGCGTCTTGCGGTTCTTGTACAGGTTTAGTCGAATCCATTTTAGCGGCAACGGTGGGCGATTACTCGTCTACGCCGAGCAAGAAGTCCATGTGTGCGTGTACTTCATTCACCCATGAGGAAGTGCGTTCGGCCATTAAGCAGCAATCGTTAAAAACGATGCCTGATGTACGCAAGTACATGAATTGGACGACGCCAGATGGTTGCCAATCCTGTCGGCCATCACTTAACTTTTACTTACTCTGCGCCTGGCCGAACGAGTATGTCGATGATTATCAATCACGCTTCATCAACGAGCGTGCCCACGCAAATATTCAGAAAGACGGTACCTATTCCGTTGTGCCGCGCATCTGGGGCGGTGTCACCAATCCTAAAGAATTGCGCGCTATTGCAGACGTCGCCGACAAATATTCGGTGCCTATGGTGAAAATCACCGGTGGACAACGCATCGACTTATTAGGCGTGAAAAAAGACGACTTGCCGAAAATGTGGCGCGACTTATCCGATGCCGGTTTCGTTTCGGGTCATGCCTACGGTAAATCGCTGCGAACGGTCAAGACCTGCGTGGGTCAAGAATGGTGTCGATTTGGTACGCAAGACTCCACCACCATGGGCATCAAATTGGAGCGTATGGCGTGGGGTTCGTGGACACCACACAAATTCAAAATGGCGGTGTCGGGTTGCCCACGCAAGTGTGCGGAAGCGACTATTAAAGATTTCGGCGTGGTCGCAGTTGATTCTGGCTGGGAACTGCATGTCGGTGGTAACGGCGGCGTGAAAATTCGCGCGACAGACTTATTGGCCAAGGTAGCGACCATGGAAGAGGTGCTCGAATATTGCGCCGCTTTCATGCAAGTGTATCGCGAAGAAGCGCGTTATTTGGAACGTACCGCACCGTGGATTGAGCGTGTGGGCCTTGCCCATGTTAAAAGCGCTGTGGTGGAAGATGCGGACAACCGTAAGCGTTTGGCGGAACGCTTTGCAGCGTCGCAAGTAACCGCGCAGATTGATCCGTGGAAAGAACGGGCTGAAGGCGTGCACGCCGGTGAATTTGCGGCGCCCGCCCGCGCAGAATAACGAACAGTGTCGATGTATGAGTTTGGAGTAGAGTAATGACAACGAATTGGATAAGCGCTGGCCTCATGGCTGACATTCCGCAGCGTGGCGCGCGCGTCGTTGATGTGGCAGGGTTGGCGGTCGCCGTGTTTCGCACCAGCGATGACAAGGTTTTGGCTGTAGAAGATCGCTGCCCGCATCGTGGCGGTCCGCTGTCACAGGGTATAGTATTTGGAACAAGCGTTGCCTGCCCGCTGCACGGTTGGGTCATCGAGCTGGAATCAGGCGATGCGCGTGCCCCCGATGTTGGCTGCGTGCGCAAGTTTTCAGTACGCGTCGAGAACGATACAGTTTATTTAGATGCAGGTGCAACAGTTACAGCATGAACGAACCGATGTCGACATCACCTGTCACGCGGACAACCTGCCCTTATTGCGGGGTAGGTTGCGGTGTTTTGGCGCAAGTTGAAACCAACGGTTCGGTGTCAGTGCGTGGTGATCCTCTACATCAAGCTAATTTTGGGCGTTTATGTTCCAAGGGTTCCGCGTTGGGCGAAACGGTCGACCTGGAGGGTCGCTTGCTTTTCCCGAGCGTGGGTGGACAGCGCGTCAGTTGGGATACAGCGTTAACTGAAGTGGCGCAAAATTTTGCTCGAATTCAAGCGCAACACGGCCCAGATTCCGTGGCGTTCTACGTGTCGGGTCAAATTCTGACTGAAGATTATTACGTCGCGAATAAACTGATAAAAGGCTTTCTCGGCACGGCCAATATCGACACCAACTCACGTTTGTGCATGTCGTCCGCCGTAGCGGGCCACAAGCGCGCATTCGGCGCCGATACCGTTCCAGGTTGCTATGAAGATTTTGATTTAGCCGATTTGATTGTGTTAGTGGGTTCCAACACAGCTTGGTGTCACCCGGTTATTTTTCAGCGCATCGTAAAAGCCAAGGCAGATCGCCCGAAAACGCGTATCGTCGTGATTGATCCGCGCCGTAGTGCTACCTGCGACAGTGCTGATTTGTTTTTGCCGATCAAACCCGGCACCGACGTGCTCTTGTTTAACGGCTTATTGGATTTTCTACGCCGTGAAGATTGTATTGATTGGCGCTTCTTAGAACAAAGCACCGAGGGTTTTGGTGAAACGCTTTCTGCTGTTAAATCAGCAGGACTGTCGATTCCGGTCGTCGCCTCACGCTGTGGCCTTGCGGAAAAAGATGTTGCTGAGTTTTTCCGCCTGTTTGCACGTACTGAAAAGGTTGTCACCGTTTTTTCGCAAGGCGTGAATCAATCTAACGCCGGTGTGGATAAAGTTAATAGCATTATCAATTGCCATTTAGCGACGGGCCGTATTGGCAAGCCGGGCGCCGCGCCATTTTCTATCACGGGCCAGCCTAACGCCATGGGTGGGCGTGAAGTAGGTGGCTTAGCCAATATGCTGGCGGCTCACATGGATTTCGACAAGCCGGAAAACATACGGCGTGTTAGTGAGTTCTGGCATGCGACTAACATGGCGCAACGGCCAGGTCTAAAAGCCGTCGACATGTTTAATGCGGTGGCAGCAGGGCAGATTAAAGCTATTTGGATTATGGCGACCAATCCGGTTGTAAGTTTGCCGGACGCGGATAAAGTGAAGGCCGCGCTCGCGCAATGTGAATTCGTGGTGGTGTCTGATTGTGTGCAAAATACCGATACGACCGCGCTGGCACATGTGCTCCTGCCCGCGTTGGGTTGGGGCGAAAAAGATGGAACGGTAACGAATTCAGATCGCAGAATTTCGCGTCAACGTGCGTTTCTTCCGCCCGCCGGTGAGGCTAAGCCGGATTGGTGGGCCTTGGCCGAAGTGGCGAAGAAAATGGGCTTTGCCGACGCTTTTACTTACGCAGGTCCAGAAGACGTTTTTCGCGAGCACGCGACTTTGTCAGGCGTTGAAAACAACGGCAGCCGTGATTTCGATATCACTGGTTTGGCCAATCTCGCGAAAAATGAATATGACGCCCTAATGCCGGTACAGTGGCCGATCAATATCGCCGCACCGAGTGGTACCGTGCGCATGTTTGAGAACGGCAAGTTTTTCACGCCCAGTCGAAAGGCAAAATTAATTCCTGTTGTATTTCGCGCGCCGGTGAATGCCCCCGACGCAAAATACCCCTTGGTGCTTAACACCGGGCGCGTGCGCGACCAATGGCACACCATGACGCGCACCGGCAAATCGCCGCGCTTATCGGCGCACATGCC
>JANOTC010000408.1:0-2275 GCA_031416175.1 Gammaproteobacteria bacterium | reverse complement strand
GATACCCCTCCGTCGTCTTCGCCACCGAAGATCGCCAGTAGTGTAGTGGTCAAGTAAATCTGTACACCAAGACAGGAAATATTTCACGCAGCTTTTTCAGAGGCATTAGGCGATAGGTAGTTATTATAGCTATGGCCTCTCGCTGAATTGTAATGCTGAATAATTAGTTCAACACATCCGCCGCCGCGAGATCTCGTACGTTGAATAAAAGTCCTTTGGCATCCATTCGACTTTGTAACTTCTAAAAAACGTTCAGTCGGGGCATTATCCCAGCAGTTACCACGACGCCTCATGCTTTGTGTAATGCGATAACGCCAGAGCCGTTGTCGATACGGCACGCTCGTATAATGGCAACTTTAATTAGGTTTGAATCAGGACTGTCAGCGCAAGCCCAGCCCACACAATCCGGGCATATAAATCGATCACAACGGCTAAATATAGCCATTGTGATCCAGCCCAAATGTAGGTCACATCACCACACCTTATTGGGCGCCTCAGTAGTGAACTCCCTTTTTAATAACACGGGGCAACTTTAGACTCATGGTCAGCTATTTTATAGGTGTGCTTACGCCACTGTGTACTGACAATATTGGCCTGTCTCATCAGGCTTTTAGCCTTGTAATCGCCAATCGTTCTCAATGATGTAATTATGTTGCAATTTACGAACATTTTAAGCGTGTATGTCCGATTGAGCTATAGCGCATAATGACATACACGCTTGGCAAAATCTCTTTTAATCACTATGATTATAATCGAATCAATCACTCTTGGGAGATCAGTCATGGCACAGACCAACACCAAAGTGCTTACCGCCCACGTCCCATTGCCGCTGGCCGAGAAGGTCGATCAGATGGCAATTCGCCTGGAGCGGTAACGCGGCTGGATTATGAAACAGGCGCTGTCGGCCTGGATCGATCAGGAAGAGGAACGTAGTCGTCTGACGCGAGAAGCCTTGGCCGACGTGGATGCTGGGTACATCATCGATCACCAGGCCGTGCAGGCGTGGGCGGAAAGCATTGACACGGATGCTCCCTTGCCGCTGCCGCGCTGATGGAATTGAAGTGGACGGGCAAAGCGTTATCGGGTCTGGTGCGGTTGCATGAGTTTCTGACGCCTGTGAATAAACCAGCCGCAGCGCGTGTCGTACAAGCACTTACCGCAGCGCCGACCACTCTATTGAAGAACCCGCGCATTGGGGAGCGACTGTTCGAATTCGAGCCGCGCGAGGTACGCCGAATTCTTGTCGGGCGTTACGAGATGCGTTACGAAATTCAGGAATCCATCCTCTATGTGTTGCGGCTGTAGCATACGCGCGAGGATCGGTAATGTGGCTTGGGCGAAGGTGCTGGATCTCTTCGAGCAAGTGTAGCGTGCGCTATGCGCACGAATTACCCGCCAAAACCATGTGAGTCGCATCGTTTGGAAAGACCCGTAGATATCCATTTCATTGCCGTCATCGCATGCCATACCCATTTCGTGCGCATGGCGCACGCTACGCTTGCTGACGGATTGCACGTTCTACACCGACGAGACTGGGACGCCTTCTCCAATGTGCTGCCCAAAGATCGGCATGTTATCGGCAAGCAATATACCGTCGCCATCGAGCGCGACAACAGCAACACCCGTCATCACCTCGGACGTATGACGCGCTGCACCAAGGTTGCCTCGCATTGCGCGAATATGCTGGATGCCTCGCTCAAGCTCTGGCTCAACCTCACCACGACGGAAATTTTTACGCTTTACCAAAACAGGGTGTTATCCATCTTTAAGTAAACACTCTCCTTTTTGTCGGTACCCACCGCCACGATGCCGAGGCTGGATCATGGAACCTCCGATCCAGCCCGACTTCCGCAACGCGATCTCAGAAAACACGCAACCCATCACACTTCGAGCTCCCGCTTTGCGGGTTGAGCCCGGCGCGCGCCGTGGTGGTGGTACGTATCCAGGTTTTACCGAGTATCAGACGACGCTGGTTGCCACACCCCAGATGCGGCAGCGTCACGAACGTACTCAGTAAAATCACGCGCTGGTCGCCCCAATGCACGGGTGACGCCATCTGCGACAGAAGAATTGCGTCCGTCGAGTACTTCCGTGAACAGATAGATGAAGAGACTGACCAACGCTGCGGGAAGTTGGGCACGTTCAAGTTCGGCGATGTATTCATCCATCGAAATTTCGACATAGCGGATGTGGCGCTGTGTCATCCGCGAGATCTCGGCAACCGCCTGGTTGAAGGTCAACAACCGGGGTCCGGTCAGTTCATAGAGTTGTCCGG
>JANOTC010000407.1:0-2247 GCA_031416175.1 Gammaproteobacteria bacterium | reverse complement strand
ATTTTGGTAAAATCGGCAATTTCCTGATGGGTAATGCCGCGGAAGAATGCCAATCCGATAAGATAACGCGCGCGCTCGTCCAGTGTTGCAATCGCCGCATGCACGTCAGCGCCTACTTGAAATGCATCTAATAGGTCGAATGGCTCATCATTAAAGTTAGTGAATTCTGGCTGGAGGGAAGCAGGATCTTCGTGGACCAGCGCGTCATCCTTGCGCCGTAACCAATCCAGCGCGCGTGAACGGCAAAGTGTGAGCAGCCAGGTGATTACGCGTCCTCGCTCGGCGTCGTAGCGCTCGCTCAATTGCCACACTTGAAAGTAGACATCCGATACCACCTCTTCGGCGGCGGTGGTTTGTCGGGTAATGCGACGGGCAACCGCGAAAACGCGGGCTGAGGTTAGATCATAAAGCTCCGCGAGCGCATTTTCGTCTTGACGTGCTACACGCGCCATGAGAGCGCACAAATCGGCATCTTCGCGGATCTTGTCGCTGATCGGGGGTACTGCAGTTGCCGATGTTTCCGCTGTCATAGAACGCATTATACGACGTATCGCGCCATCGTGAAAACGCCCGTTTGTCCATTCTTCACTCATCTAAAAACTGCGCGCAATTGAAATACAATCCCTGTTATAATGGGCCTATGCAAAATTATCCTGATTCTGACACTGTCATTACCCACACGCGCCACTGGCTTGAGCGCGTTGTGATTGGTCTCAACCTCTGTCCGTTCGCGCGTAAACCGTTCGAGGCCGGCAAGGTTCGCTTTGTTGCCAGCACGGCCAACTCGCCCGAGTTGCTGCTTGCCGAGCTGCAACAAGAACTCGCATTTTTGCGCACGGCAGACGCTAGCGCAGTCGAAACTACCTTATTGATTCATCCCCAGGTCTTAGGCGACTTCCTCGACTACAACGACTTTCTTGACGTCGTTGACGCCTTGCTTGAGGACGACGATTACGAAGGCGAAATCCAGGTGGCCAGTTTTCACCCGGACTATCAGTTCGCGGGCACCTCGGTCGACGACGCCGAGAACTATTCCAATCGCTCGCCCTACCCTACGCTGCATTTGCTACGCGAAGCGAGCGTGGACCACGCCATAGACAATTACCCAAATCCAGAGAAGATTCCAGAGCGCAACATTCACGCTTTGGAAGAAGCGGGTGCAGATCACATGCGTGAACTGCTCGCTGGGTGCCTTCAAAATAAGGCCTAATATGAGCACGCTGCTCGGCATAGCCATCAAGCCACGCAAGCGCGCGGCCTTGTTGGAAGTGGCCGATGCAGAACTCAGCACCGCACGAGGCTTAGTCGGCGACTGTCGCGGCAAACCCGGACCTCGGCAAGTTACCCTCCTCACTCACGCAAACTGGCGCGCGGCCTGTGCCGAAGTCGGGGTTGAATTACCTTGGACGACACGCCGCGCCAATTTGCTGGTGGATGATTTGGCCTTAATCGACTCCGTCGGCACCCACATTCAGCTCGGCGAAGCTGTTTTAGAGATCACCGGCGAAACCGATCCGTGTGTGCGTATGGACGCGGCACAGCCTGGCCTCTTTTCCGCGTTAAAGCCAGACTGGCGCGGCGGTGTTTGTTGTCGGGTAGTGCAAGGAGGCCGCTTAGTGTTAGGCATGGCGGTAACCTTGGCGCCTCTCGCCCTGAGAAGAAAATCGCGGCCGGAAGATTAACATCCGCACTGGTTTGGTCAGCACGACTGCCTGCCCATAACATATGATGGACTAAATCCTTTTCTTCGAAAGGTGGCTGCTAAACCAACAATGCAGCACGGCCAAACTTAACGAGCGCGTCATCGACAGATTTCTGGATTGCCTTACGCAACGCACTTTCATCTAGGAGCAATGCGCTGTCACCAACCATGCTTAACTTTCCTTTTCGCGCAATTTCAAACATATCGGCATAGAGCGCTTTGTGATTGCGGGTTCCATCCAGTAAGGGCAATAAATTTTTGGCGAACTCGTCCACCCCTACTGACATGTGGAACTGCGATGTGACCCAGCCTTGGCTTGCTTGAAGTCGCGCAAGCGCGTTGGCGCGCGGCAATTGTTCGACGTTGACGCGCAGTGGCACGTCGAAAACGTACAATTGTACCAACGTAAGCGAAAACGCACCGAGCAAGTCTCCGGCAAGCACGTTTTCGTCTTTAGGGTCATTGTTGAAGGGCGCAGGCAATTTTTTGCGAGCAAGCGCCAGTAGTTTTTCAAAATGGATCAGCTGAGGACAATGCTCACCTAG
>JANOTC010000406.1:0-2860 GCA_031416175.1 Gammaproteobacteria bacterium | reverse complement strand
CGAAAGCTTGCGTGACGCGTTGGCGAAATTGCGTTTGAATGATGCGGCTTTGTTTTTCGAACCAGAAAATTCTTCCGCGTTAGGCTTGGGTTTCCGTTGCGGATTCCTGGGCACGCTGCACATGGAAATCGTCCAAGAACGCCTGGAGCGAGAATACGATTTAGAGTTGATTACGACGGCGCCGACCGTGGTGTACGAAATAGTCACTAAATCCGGCGAAGTGCTTAAAGTCGATAATCCTGCAGAACTGCCCGATCCAAGTAAGATCGAAGAGTTGCGTGAGCCGGTCATCACCGCCAATATTCTTTTGCCGAAAGACTACGTCGGTAATGTGATTAATTTGTGCATCGAGAAACGCGGCGTGCAGAAAAAGTTACTTTATTTAGGTAATCAAGTTTCACTGACCTATGAATTGCCGATGGGCGAAGTCGTACTCGACTTTTTTGATCGCCTCAAGTCGGTAAGTCGCGGCTACGCCTCGCTTGATTATGCCTTTTCACATTTCAAAACCGCCGACTTAGTTAAACTAGACATCTTAATTAATGGCGACAAAGTGGATGCCCTCTCATCCATCGTTCATCGCGATCAAGCCTATTATCGCGGCAAAGATCTAGTCGAGCGCATGCAGGAAATCATTCCTCGGCAAATGTTTGAAATCGCGATTCAGGCGGCGATTGGCGGTCATATCGTTGCCCGCACGACCGTGAAAGCCCTGCGTAAAAACGTATTGGCGAAATGCTATGGCGGTGACACTTCACGCAAACGCAAATTGCTGGAAAAGCAAAAGGCGGGTAAGAAGCGCATGAAACAAGTGGGTTCGGTGGAAATCCCACAAGAGGCGTTTCTGGCCGTCCTGCAAGTGGGTAGAGACAAAAATTAATCGTTTACTACGGATAACGTTCGATGGATTTTGATTTTCCGATGATTATGGTGGTGGCGACAGCTGTCACCGGATTTGTGTACGCGTTAGATGCCGCGTTGTGGGCGCCAAAACGGCGCGTTGAAGTCGAGCGCGTTAAGGCGACGGCCGAGGGTGAGGTAGATGAAGAAAAGTTAGCTAAGGCGGCCAAAGAGCCGATATTGGTTGAATATTCGCGTTCGCTTTTTCCCGTTATTTTGGCTGTGTTAGTGCTGCGTTCTTTTCTCGTAGAACCGTTTCGCATTCCCTCGGGTTCCATGATGCCGACCTTGCTCGTCGGCGATTTCATCTTGGTCAATAAGTTTACCTATGGCTTACGCTTGCCCGTCGTCAACACCCGAATTGCCGATTTAGGTCGCCCCGCGCGCGGGGATGTGGCCGTTTTTCGCTTTCCAAAAGACCCCACGGTAGATTACATCAAACGCGTCGTCGGCCTGCCTGGTGATCGAATTGCATATCGAGGTAAGACGCTTTATGTGAACGGAACCGCCGTGCAAATTGCACTGGAAGGCCCGTACACGGGCACTAGTTCGGGTTTGCCGATGCCGGGAATCCACGTTTACAAAGAAGACTTGGTCGGAGTTCAGCACAATATCTTATTGGAAGAACATAAGCCCATGTTTGACGTGGAACGCGTAGTTCCGGACGGTCATTATTTTGTGATGGGTGACAATCGCGACAATAGCAATGACAGTCGCTTTTGGGGCTTTGTCCCCGAAGGGAACTTAGTCGGTAAAGCGTTCATGATTTGGATGCATTGGAATTTGGACACGGGAGGTATTGAGTGGCGCCGGATAGGGAATTCAATTCATTGAAGAGTCACACGTTGTTTGCGGCTAAGAAGCGTCAAAGTGGTGTCACCTTTTTGGGTCTTTTGGTCTTTGTCCTCATTTCAATTTTTGGATTTATCCTCGCCGCGCAGTTGGTGCCTGTCTATATGGAAGGCTATTCGGTCGGCCAAACATTAATTAGTCTGAAAGGTGAAACGCGCGAAAACATCAGTTCGGAAGAGAAACTGCGCATTGTCTTGATGCGGCGTTTGGGTATTAATGAAGTCCGTAACGTAAAGAATCAAAATATTACGGTAAAGTACCAAGCGGGCAAAACACTTGTGCGTATTTCCTATGAAGTGCGTAGCTCGCTGGTTGCCAACACAGATATTGTGACGCACTTCGATAAGTCCGTTGAGATTGTCCATTGAACGACTCGTCGGATCGGCTTGAGCGTCGCCTCAAATACTCCTTCCTTAACAAAGAATTGTTGAGTGTGGCGTTAACGCACCGAAGCGCCGCCACCAATCACAATGAGCGTTTAGAATTCCTGGGCGACAGCGTTTTGAATTTCGTTATTGCTTCCTTGCTTTATGAGCGCTTCCCCGGCGCCCGTGAAGGTGAATTGAGTCGCCTGCGGGCAAAGCTTGTTAAAGAAGACACCCTTGCCGAATTAGGTCGCGAATTACAGCTCGGATCGTATTTGGTGTTAGGATCAGGGGAGCTTAAAAGCGGTGGATCGCGGCGCGACTCCATCCTTGCTGATGGTGTCGAAGCCCTTTTTGGTGGGGTGTTGCGCGATGGCGGATTTGAAGCCTGCAAACAACTCATTCTTGAATTGTATAAAGACCGTCTTGAGGAAGTTCAGCCGGAAGACGGTCTGAAAGATCCGAAAACTCGATTGCAGGAATTCTTGCAATCACGCCGCGCCCCGCTGCCCACCTACGACGTAACTGTCGTGGATGGCGAGGCGCACAGTCAGTTATTTACCGTTCAATGCCAAATCCATGCTCTTCCCTCGCCGGTTATCGGCAAAGGGGCCAGTCTACGAAAAGCGTAACAGGCAGCAGAGGCTTTGGAGTTGGCGGCGTTGGAGGTTTAGTAGTATGTCTAATAAGCTTTGTTGTTTCGTTGCCGTTGTGGGTCGCCCGAGTTTAGTGAAGTCGACTCT
>JANOTC010000405.1:0-3057 GCA_031416175.1 Gammaproteobacteria bacterium | reverse complement strand
CCGCCAGCCACTGTCGTGACTTGGCGACGATTAAAATAAGTTTTTTTTCGCTATTGCATAGTTCCAAATTCTTCGCTATAAAAGTCCGCATCGCACGCGCAGTTCATCACCCGGTGAACTGCATGTGACGCAAAACATACGCAATAAATGCGCATAATAAGGGACAAAAGCAATGAGTCGGTTAGCCGCGAACACAGAGCGCGTAACGTGTGTGGTGGAGGGGACGCGCAGTAAAGTTAAAGTGTATGCCGTGCAGGGGTCTGAATCTGTTTCAGGTCTGTTTGGCTACACGTTGACCGTGGTCAGCAAAGATCCTGAACTGGATTTCGACGCCATTGTTGGTCGTTTTGCCGTTGTTAAATTCTTGTCCCCCGATGATACCTTAGCCCGCTATATCCACGGCCTCGTGACACACATAGAGCAAATTGGTCAGGGCAACCGCCTCACTACGTACAGCGTGCGCCTCGCCCCCCACGTATGGCTCCTGACGCTCCGAAAGAATTGCCGCATTTTCCAAGCGATGTCTGTTCCTGACATTATTATGGACGTGCTGAAATCAGCAGGTATTCCGACTGACCGGTTTAAATTTAGCCTCAAGGGGAATTACACCCCACGCGAATATTGTGTGCAATATCGCGAAACCGACTTCGAATTTGTTTCGCGGTTGATGGAAGAGGAAGGTATTTTCTATTTCTTCCAGCACGCCAAGCTTGGCAAAGAAGTCGCGCATTTGATGGTGCTGACCGATCACAGTACGGTCCACGAAACGATTTCAGGCAAAGCCAGTGTGCTTTATCACCCGCCGACTACCGGTGTAAAAACGGAAGACAGTGTTTTCCCGTTTTCGTTTCGGCAAAGCGTGCGCAGTGGCGCTGTAGTTCTAAACGATTTTGATTTTCGCAAACCGGCCTTGAAAATTAGACCCAGCCAAAAACACACGGTGGACGATCAGCTCGAAATCTTTAATTATCCTGGCCGATTAAACGCCCGTAGCGACGGCAATCATCTGGCGAAAATCCACCTGGAAAGTTTACAAGTGGAGCGGAAAGTGGGTACTGGCAGCAGCGATTGTTTACGCTTCATGGCGGGCAGCTATTTCACGTTAGACACGCACCCACGCGAAAGCCTCAATCAAGAATATTTGCTCACCAGCGTGGAAACCACGGCGCGACAGCCGCAAGTGTTAGAAGAAGGTGCAGGCATGGAAGCGGCGCTTTACCAAAACCAATTCAGCGTCATTCCGGCGATTGTACCCTTCCGCGCCGAGCGCATGACAACCAAACCCATTGTCAACGGCGTGCAAACCGCCATCGTAGTGGGGCCCGCCGGGGAAGAAATCTATCCCGATGAGTACGCCCGCGTCAAAGTGCAATTTCATTGGGATCGCGCTGGCAAAAACGACGAGAAAAGTTCCTGCTGGATTCGCGTTTCCCAGCCTTGGGCCGGTGCAGGCTGGGGCGCGATGTTCATTCCGCGCATAGGCCATGAAGTCATCGTCGACTTCGTTGATGGCGATCCCGACCGCCCGATCATAACGGGACGTGTGTATCACGGCACTAATCGACCGCCTTACCCCTTGCCCGCGAACCGGACGGTGAGCACGATAAAGTCAGATAGCAGCAAGGGGGGCGGCGGCTCAAATGAACTGCGATTCGAAGACAAAAAGGGCAAGGAAGAAGTCTACCTGCATGGCCAAAAAGACTGGACCATCGAGATCGAAAACGACAAGAATCAAGACGTCGGTCATGACGAAACGCTGCATGTCGGCAATGACCGCAGCAAGATCGTCGACCATAACCAATCTGAATCTATCGGCCACGATAAATCCATTGATGTCGGCCGCAATCACACGGAGTTTATCGGCGCCAACAAAACGGAAACGGTTGCCATTAATTGCGCAGAAACCATTGGCGTAGCCAAAGAACTTACCATCGGTGGCGCCTATGCCGTTACGGTGGGCGCAGGCATGAACACAGCGGTCGGCCTGGCGCAATTTGAAGAAGTCGGCTTGAACAAAACGGTGATGGTGGGCAAGAAGTTTTCGATCAATGCCGGGGATGAACTCTCCATCACCGTGGGCAAAGCCAGCTTTGTAATGAAGGCCGACGGGAGCGTGACGATCAATGGCTCGAAGTTGGAATTGGCGGCTTCGGGTCCGGTGAAAATTTCCGGCAAAGACGTGGAAGTCAACTAAGCCCTCGCCATGGAATTCATCAATCACACCCCGTTTCCAGCGCTCGCGTTTGGCGGAATTGATCAACACGACCAGGCGTTTCATGTGTTAGTGCTGCGGCAAACGCTGAGCTTCGAATCCGGCACGCTCTTGCTGGCGGATGAACAAGCCCCGCTGTGCGAAGTTGACGAATACTTCGGTGAAATGCACGTGACGGGCGTGCGACAAGAATCCGATCTATGTCAGTACAAACCTAAATGCGATGTGATTGTGAATGCCACCGCGTATGCGCCGGGTGGGCAAGCGACGGCGCGCATTCCGGTTGCGGTCAACATTAAGGACTCCAAGCGCCGCACCTTGTTAGAAAAGCACCTAACAGTCACCGGCCCACGCCACTGGGAAAAGAAAAGAACACACTGGACACTGAGCGAACCGCAACCCATCACCTCACTCACATTACGCGACGACGTGGCCTATGGCGGCGAACTTCGCGTGTATGCCGATGAGCCCGCCGCCGAACGCATCCGACCTGAACACCACCTCACCGCCGAACAACGGGCGCATCACCCTGATCCGCCGAATTTGCCCGTGGTGCATACGGTGTTCGAGGCAAATCCGTTGGGACTCGGCTACGTCGAACCCTGGATGATCGACGCGCTCGCATTAAAACGCGTCGCCGCGCCGCAACTTGAATCGCCCAGCGATCCGCTCACCCCGTTTAGCACCTATTACACGCCCCATCGGCTGGGCGTGCGCCCCAAAGCGCACCCTGATCGACGCAAACTCAGCGGCACGATCAGCACCGCATTTATCCAAGGCGACACTTGGCTGCCTGAGGATTTCGATTTCGCGGTGTGGAACGCCGCACCGCCCGATCAACAGAT
>JANOTC010000404.1:0-2713 GCA_031416175.1 Gammaproteobacteria bacterium | reverse complement strand
CTCACCTTACAAAAATAACGCGGGGTAGTCGGGCTTGTCGCTTGCCGGTCTGACCGTCGTTTCCTTGTGTGTTCCAAAAAATGATGTCGAGATGTTCTTCATCGACCGTCGATTTAAATGTTTCCCCGGCTAACTGTAAATAGGTGATCAGCTCAGCGAGGCCTTGTTGCAAAGGACGGGTTTCACATAGCTCCCGCAACGTAATTTGTGTGCGCTCTTGCAATGAATGGCGGATGTGTCGCGTTAAGGCCGCTTTGTCGATGACAAACTGAGAAAACAACGCGGCCGCGTCCAGCTCGGCGTCGCCCGTTTCCAAATTTCTACTCACAATGCGCGGCTTTACGGGCACGGTATGAAGCGTGCGTTCCATCGGCAATTCGATTTCGACGGCGGTGTCGGCCATGAGCATGAAGTCGCCTAACGGAGGCGCATCGCGCAGCGCGATGGCGTGGCCTTCGATACCGCGAAGCAATTCCATGATTCGGCGATTCTCTAACCAGGTCTTGTCATCGAGAAAACGCCGCAATTGTTGTGAAAGTTGTGCAACCGTGCGCTGCGTGTGCTCGCCCGCTTCCAGCCAATCGTAATGAATACGACGGGTACGCACGTCGGGCTTTAGTTCGTGGATGGGTGCTAATGCCAACACGCGTTCCAGCAGCATTGTTAGTTCTTCTTGG
This sequence comes from Gammaproteobacteria bacterium, assembly GCA_031416175.1. Taxonomy (GTDB): domain Bacteria; phylum Pseudomonadota; class Gammaproteobacteria; order S012-40; family S012-40; genus JANOTC01. Next base: position 2,036 of record JANOTC010000404.1, on the reverse strand, counting down.
CGGCGCGTGGACATCAAGAAGTCCCAAAACGCGCGAAAACTCTTGCCCTGATCAGAGTCTGAAATGGCATCGCGTTCGCCCATGATTTGTTCAAGTAAGGCGCCTTTACTGCCTTCCCACAAGGCGATGCGCTCGCGAACGCGGCGATCCAGTCCGCGAAAATTATGTTCAACTTCGCGGAAATCGCTGAGTAAATCGCGTGCCAAAGCCGTAAATTGTTGGAAGCGATCCTTAAGCGCCGTGTCGTCCAGCATGGGAATGTCGCCAGATTGAATTCGAGCAATTTCGGCATCAATATCTTCGCGACGTTTCTTCAATTCAGCGATGCGCGTTTGCGGATCGGTTTCACTGCCTTCGCTCATTTGTTTTAGCAGCTCGAAAAGCGTTAGTAAGCGCGATTCGGTTCCGACAAACGCGCGCTGGGTGAGCGTGCTCAGCCAGGCGATGGCCTTCTCAGTAGCCGGTGTGAGGTCGAAATAGGGTTCGTCGGTCCCCTGTCGATAGAATTTTCGCAACCACGATTTATCATTCGCCGCCCAGTCGTTGAGATACTCAAGCGCCGGTTTTGGAAACGTCGAGGCGCCCAGGCGTTCGCGAATGCTGAATAGCTCGTCTTCCAAGGCTTCCACCAGGTCCGATTGCGCAATGATCCGTTCATTCGGCACCACGAACAGGCGATTGAGGAAACTCGCCACCAAGGGTGCGTGATCGGAGCGTAACAAGCGCCAAGCGGGGTGATTGAGGCGTAAAAGATCGAGAGTGGAGAAGTCTAGCGTCACGCGAATATCTGTTTTTGGCGGGTGGTAATGCGGCTAAGGGCCGTATTTTAGGGGAAGTAGGTCCATTACGCCAAGGGTTCATTTCTCGTGAGCCGCCCTTTTGTGGTGCGCGATTTTAAAATAAGTCTCAACGCTCTACGCCTGACCACAGGGTGGGGATGCCTCTGTAGTTGTTGCCGCGCAGGGTATCGCAATTAATTTTCATTGTGTTACTCATCGCACTGACGATCGCGCTCTCGACTCTGTAGGGTGAGAACGCCACGGCGCGCGCTGCCCAAGCAGTGGCTCCTAGCTTAACCGGGTACTGCAATCGAGGGAACTTGCCGATGATGAACCTTCAGCAAATTTGGGATTTGACTAAATCCTCGGTCGACGCGTGGATCGACGATTTCGCGCCCAGCATGGGTGCAGCGATTTCTTACTACACGCTTTTTTCCCTTGCGCCGATGTTGATCATCTCCATCGCGGTGGCAGGCTTTTTTTTTGGCGCAGAAGCTGCGCGCGGTGAGATATTCGGGCAATTGCAAGGTTTAGTTGGAGATGAAGGTGCGGCCGCTATTGAAGGCTTGCTGAAGAGTGCGAATAATCCCACCGACGGTTTCATCGCAACCCTGCTGGGTTTCGTTGCATTGGTGATCGGCTCAACGACGGTGTTCGCCGAGCTGCAGAGTGATCTCGACCGGATCTGGCGTTCACCGGTGGAGAAGGGTGGTTCAGGGTGGTGGTTTTTGATTCGCACCCGGCTGCTTTCGTTCGGCATGGTGTTGGGCATGGGCTTCATCATTTTGGTGTCGTTGATTATGAGTGCCGTGCTCGCGGCACTAGGAAAGTGGTGGGGCGGCTATTTCGGTGGCTGGGAAACGCTATTGGAAATTTTTAATTTCGTGTTCAGCTTTACATTAATCACCGCGAGCTTTGCTGCGATTTATAAGTTCATGCCGCGAGTTAAGATTGCATGGCGTGATGTGTGGATCGGCGCGATTGTCACCGCGCTATTATTTAGCATTGGCAAATTTTTAATCGGCTTGTACATCGGAAAAACGGGTGTGGCATCCAGCTTCGGTGCTGCCGGTTCGTTCGTGGTAGTGATGGCGTGGGTGTACTTTTCCGCGCAGATTTTTTTGTTGGGTGCAGAGTTCACGTGGGTTTATGCGCACCGGCATGGCTCAATGGCAACACGCGGCTAGCAATTACTAGCTTCAGCGGCAACCCCGGCGGCGTAGTGCGCATACCCGAGCCTGTTATCTTGACTCATCA
>JANOTC010000403.1:0-3925 GCA_031416175.1 Gammaproteobacteria bacterium | reverse complement strand
TGCAATCTGACGGGGCAAGCAAACTGTACAGACAGGTCTGTATGTTGTCAACTGTTGAATATTGAATGCGTAGGCAAGACGTGTTTTTATCGGCGGTTCTATTTCTTGCTGAGTACCCATTTGTAAAGCCAAACGGCCCTGGGTAAAATCTGTACCGATTGGGTCGCAGCCTTCCCGACTTGGTCGGCATCGTGACCGAATTGGAAAGCGGCAACATTGGCTTTGAGAGCATCACCGAAAAAATCGACACAATCAGTGCGAACGGTAAACTCACATTTCATGTTTTTGCTGCCCTGGCGGAATTCGAGCGAAATCTAATTCGCGAGCGCACCCGCGCCGGTCTCGCCGCCGCCCGCGCACGTGGCCGGTCCGGTGGACGCAAAGCCAAATTAGACGAAAAGCAGGTACGGGAAATCAAAGCGCTCTTGCGTGATCCGACGATCCGCGTGACGGATGTGGCGAAACGGTACGGCGTTTCACGGACGACGCTGTATAAAAACGTCAAATAGCCGTGAACCGGCTCGCCAGTTATAACCCAAGCCGCTTAGGTTTTATGATACAACGCCGACTATACTGACAATCTCTGGGCTGCGCGTGGTGATATACCCGAACGACCATCGTCCCGCCCATGTCCACGTTATCGGGAACGGCTGCGAGGCCGTGTTCAACCTGCGTTGCCCGAAAGGGCCACCCGAACTGCGTGAAAATTACCATTTCTCGCGCAAAGACCTGGCGAAGATTGCGGACGAATTGGCCACCAACCTGGTAGCCGCTTGCCGCCAATGGAGACAGATACATGGACATTTCTGACGACGTTTTTGAGGCAGCCAATCGCCGGGGTGCCGCGAAGAAAGCAGCTTTCCCCGCTGTTGTCTCGGTGCGATATGACCGCCGTGTTTCTCGTATTGTCATTGCGCTCGCTTCCGGGCTGGAATTGACGTTCTCGCCCAAACACGCCCAAGGGCTAGAAAACGCCCACCCAGCCGATCTTTTGGATGCGGAAATCACACCGTCTGGATTGGGCATCCATTTCCCGCGCCTGGATGCGGACATTTATCTCCCGGCACTATTGGAGGGCTTTCTTGGCTCCAAACGGTGGATGGCGGCCGAGATTGGAAAAATTGGCGGCGCGACCGCCACGGCGGCCAAAGCAGCGGCGGCCCGCGAGAATGGGAGACTGGGTGGCCGACCCAAAAAGCCGAAAGGCTCGTCGGCCGATCGAAGGGTTTAGGGTTGAGCTTCCACTGGCGTGCGCTGGCCCTCGTAGCCGAGTGGGCAATGGCGCGCCGCGCCGATCAAATAAAGTATTGAAATCTGTGCGCACACCATCAACGGGTGCGTTTAAACAAACGACACCAAAGTTGCATAGGGTTCTGCTCTGCGGCGCGGCTAGAAATTCTAGTGCTGCCGTCCTCTAATTAGGTCATGCAACCACTCTGGCGCTTGCGCACTGAGTCTGAACGTCGCCCCACCATGGCGGCGAGTCCGCCGTGAGAACGCGTGATCACCGACTTATGCTCAAATAGTTTCCGCGGACCAACGTCTCCCAAAAATCCTATGCAACTTTGGTGTCGTTTGCTTAAACGCACCCGACGTCGCTATTAACTAACGGGTAATGGGCGGTATCCGTCCCACGAAACCCGCAACCAGTAGCTCCCTTTCCGGTACTACTCATTAATCCAATTTTCAATCATCAGCCCAGGATATTTTTTGAAATCTTTCTCATTATTTGTAACCAATACCACTTTCAATGAAATAGCATGAGCAGCAATGAGCTTATCCAGATGATCCTTTTTTATTTCGCGGGTGGCATACCTGACAGCTCCGTAAGCACTCCCTGCTGCACTATCAAATGACGCCACCGGAATATCATTAACAAGTGCCTTTAGGTTGCGGGTTTCACGCTCTGGGTTCTCCGATGCTTTCACGCCATATTCAAGTTCGGCTAATGTGATTGCTGACATAACTACATCGCCCACATAACACTTGTCAAAATGACTTGCCACTTGCGCTGGTTGATTTTTCATCAGGTAGATACACATGTTTGTATCAAGCATGTAACGTGGCATTACAATTCCTCACGTTCTTTTTGTTCGTGACCGCCGCGCCCCTCTTTCATAAATTGAGGAGAAAATTTGGCAAATTTCTTTAATACTCCAGACAATGAGCGACGCGCTGGACGGATTCGCAATTCGTTGCCAATACGCTCAATTTCTAATTCAACATCTGTTTGCTCATAAGCAATATCCGCAGGAATACGAATAGCCTGGGAGTTGCCATTACGAAATACTTTGGTGGTGCGCATAAATTCTGTCCTTACATAAGGATGTACGATGTGTGTACTATAACAGATGGTATTCAATGCGTACACACATAGATGTACTTTTTGAATGCTTTTTGTTTCGACATCGCGTAATGAGAAAACCGACGGCATGATTGCCTTTCGTTTGGGCACGGTTCAAAAACGGTGTGTTTTGGGTACCAGTAGACGAGCCTATGCCAACCGGAAAACGGCAATTAATTGAAGGCGTTGAGTGATAGGCAGCGGGCTATGACGGTACCTTAGTGGTACCCTGATTTGAACCGGGCCTGATTAGTAAGGTGGCGGCTTAGTCGACCGCGCTAATCCGGCGTCGACGCAAGGCCGAAAAACAGCCCAGCCTCTGGCCACTCTTGAACTCGAACGCCATCGACCATGTATTCGCTTTGCGCTGGCAGTGTGGGCGTATCGGTAAGGGATCGTTGGTAAAGGGTGTAGTGCTTTCCCTGCGGGTTTTCCAGTTTGATTTGTGCGGCCAGATGACCCTGAATGGAACAATAACGAGCACCAACGACGCGTAGTTGTGTAACGGGCATGTGTTCCGGTGCTGTGAGCACAAAATCCAACTTGTTCATGCGCGCGCGCAGCATGGCGTAATCCTGGGCAAGAAACTCCGCTGATAGTTGTTTTTTGTGGTTGAGCGCGATTTCTCTCGCGGCTCGTAGCGGCCAATTGCCTTGGTCAGTGTAATACCATTGCGTGAGTGGTAGGCTTATGATCAGCACGAAGAGTGCGGCGATTGCCATCGGTTTTGACGTGGTGACGCGCCGTGTCCACCGTATCATCAACTGAGCACGGGATACTTTCTCGGCCGGTGCGGTGGCCGCTTGTTCGATCAACTGATTGAGTTTGTCTGGACGCAATTGCTGTTGTGCGTAATAGTCCCGCAGGTGGTCGTCGAGGCGCCGGTTTTTCATGAGCCCGTATTCCTTTGCTTCGTATCTGGACTAAGAATGCGGCGTAGTTTCGAGCGCGCGCGATGCAATAAGCTCAGGATGGTGCCGCGCGGTTGGTTGGTGTTGCGAGCGATTTCCTCGGCCGTGTAACCTTCTACGGCGGAAAGGTAAAGCGTCTCGCGTTCTACCGGGCGCAATCTTGCGAGGGCCGCATCAATCGTATGGGTGTCGGCATGTAGGAGCGGGTCGTGTTGTGCGTGTTCCATGTTGCTTACGGAGGGTGCATCGTCCAGCGCAATCATGGGAACTAATCGTTCACGTTTGTGGTGATTCAAAAACCGACTCCGAATTGCGCTGAACAGGTAAGCGGTGGTGTGCGGGCCATGCGCCTGCAGAACCGCAACCCAGGCGTCTTGAAGGAGGTCTTCCGCCGTGGATTTGTGGTGCGTGAGTGAGTAGGCGTAGCGATACCCGCTTTGCAACAGCTCGGCTAGTTTAACGGAGTTTCCAGAGGCGGATGCCATCACGTCAATTCTCGGTTGAAATGGAAAAATAATCAAAATAAACGGCACGTCCGTGCGCCGTTTATTTTAGGCCAGATTACGGATTGACGGGTTTCGGAGGAAACGATAACACGGCGTAGTCTGGCAGTTTTGGCGCTTCAACTAGAATCGGATCGCCGCTCAGACTTTCAAGAACTGCGCGCAGT
>JANOTC010000402.1:0-7287 GCA_031416175.1 Gammaproteobacteria bacterium | reverse complement strand
AGGAATGGTCTATTGTACGCCCATGGGCTCGGCTAGCATTTAGCCCAAGTGGCCGACAGGCAGCCGGCTAAAACCGTGTTTGAGTGGTACCCAGATTTGAACCGTGCCGAATAATCGACCTTGCCTGATCGCACTATAGCTCCTATCCTCGAAGGGCGTGATGGATTTACGGTCATGAAATTGTCATTCTAAAACAATATCCTAGGATTAGTATTAGCGACAAACCAACGGCGATGGCACGGCATCTGCGAAACATGGGATTGTATGGCAGCACCGAATCTGATTCATCAATTTATTGCCCCGCGCCGAAACGATATTCACGTCGTTTTCGAGGCGTCGAAAATTATCACCCAAACACTGGACCCCGAAACAACGATATCCCAACTGCTGGAACTTCTGGTGCGCGTAGCCGGATTGTCGAAAGCACGCGTATTGATGCTCGATGACAAGGCACTGCTAAGAGTTAAATACTCCTGCGGTTTGACGCCGCAAGAAAATGCGCTCAGTCACTACGCGGTCGGCGAAGGGATAACGGGGAAAGTATTGGCCACCGGAAAAATTGCGCTAATCCCCGACGTTCGTAGCGAACCGGAATATTTGGCAAAGACGGCCGAAATTAACGCCATAAGCGCAGATCATGTCGCCTATATAGCCGTACCGATTCTGACCGATGAAGCCACCACGGGCGTGCTGACAGTTCATCGCACCAACCCAACCACACCACTGCTCGAATCGGACTTGACATTGTTGCGAATATTCGCCGCACTCATCCAACAGGTATTGCGCATTGATCAGTTGGTTAGAGAGAAGACACAGAACCTAGCGGACGAAAATAGATCGTTGCGCGCCGCGCTGACGGAACAAAAAACGGCCTACGGCATTATCGGCGATAGCAAGCTGCTGCGCGAGTCCGTGAAAACCGCGCTCCAGGCGGCGGACTCCCAGGCTACGATTATGCTGAATGGAGAATCGGGCACAGGCAAAGAAAAATTCGCCCGCATGATTCACGTCGCCAGCATGCGCAAAGACAAACCTTTCATTACCGTCAATTGCGCCGCTATTCCAGAGAGCCTATTGGAGTCGGAGCTATTCGGTCACGAAAAAGGTTCATTTACCGGCGCAATGGGCCGAAAAATAGGAAAGTTTGAGGCCGCCAACACAGGCACCCTTTTCTTAGATGAAATCGGCGACATGAATGTCGACCTACAGGCAAAATTATTGCGAGCACTGCAGGAACGAACCATCCAACGCATTGGCGGCGCTGGCGACGTAGCTATTGACGTGAGAGTCATCACCGCCACTCACCGCAATCTGAAAGAGCTGATTGCCGAAGGCCAATTTCGCCTTGATTTGTACTACCGACTCAATGTATTGCCAATTGAACTCCCTCCACTACGCGAACGCGAAGGGGACGTCCGGCTGCTGGCGCTGTATTTCTTACAGCGTGCGAATCAGCGTCACAATCGAAACGCGACTCTAAGCCATGGCGCCATATCGCTTTTGGAACAATACGCCTGGCCGGGCAATATTCGACAATTGGAGAATGTGGTAGAGCGCGCTGTGATTTTGGTCGAGACAGGAATTGTTACCGAACAAAATATCGAAGTATTTCTCACCGCGGAAATGCAAAATGAGCCAGGCCCGTCGACCAGCCTTGGAGCTAACCCTATCTTTGGCAACCGCCCTTATGTACGCGTACAAGAGAGCGACAGAGAGAAAATATTGGAAACTCTGGCCGTCAGCCGCGGCAACAAAACCCAGGCGGCGATCGCGCTGGGACTCACGCCTCGGCAATTGCAGTATAGGATGGGAAAGCTGGGGATAGCATAGCCACCGATGCAATCGAACAACACGCCGAGGAGCGTTAGGTTAGGACATTTCGATACGCATCGTCTTCAATCCACGCCGAAAGAAACTTCACCACCACGCGAATGCGGCTGTGGTGTTGCACGTCACGGTGGCAAACAAGCCAAAATTTCGGCACGCATCAAAAACGGGCACGGTTCAAATCGGGGTACCACTAAGGTACCGTCATAGCCCGCTGACTATCACTCAGCGCCTTCAATTAATTACCGTTTTCCGTTTGGCATAGGCTCGTCTACTGGTACCCAAAACACACCGTTCTTGAACCGTGCCAAAAAAGAAAGTTTAGTGCCAGCATCCATAACGTCGCGAAAGTCAATCGAAAAGGGTCTATGTAACAATGCGTTAGAAGTCGAGTTTGAGGGTGACGATAGAATCTACGAAACCCATACAACCAATAACTGAAAGGTATTTCGACGACATGAACCGAAGCATACTTGGCAAACGTACGATCCTCATCGGATGCCTCCTTTCGTCTATGGCTTACGCGAACGAGGAAACGAGCGCGCCGAGTGTGCGTCCTGGCAATGCGGCATCCATTTGGGAGCTTCCAAGCGACATCTGGGGCGACATGGGCACATTCGTCCGTCGCATTGACCCAAAAGAGAATTACCCCTTCTTGCTGGGAATGACGGCCGGTACGCTACTGTTAGTCAAATATGACCAAAAAATGTTGAATGGTTCGCAAAAACTCGCGCGCCACATGGGCCTTATTTCTGACGAAAAGAATGGACGCGAGGGCCGAACAATACTCGACCTGTCGACATTGGGTCTAGACATGCCGATTCGCGTTCCCGCTAACTCCAATTCGGCACTTTATTTCCTAGGAGATGGACTCACTCATGTTTCCATCGCGGGTGGTTTAGCGCTCTACGGTTCGATTAACGACGATAACCGGTCACGGGAAAGTGCACGCGAAATTATGGAAAGCATTATATCGACGGGAATTATTGTACAGATCTTAAAGCGTTCCACAGGCCGCGAATCGCCGTTCGCCAGCACGGCCGATGGGGGACGCTGGCGCCCTTTTCCTAGCCCCTCGGCGTATAACGAAAACGTGCCGCACTATGACGCCTACCCCTCAGGCCATTTGGCAACGGCCATGGCCACTGTCACGGTTTTGGCAGGCAATTACCCGGAAAAAACCTATATCAAGCCGGTCGGTTATACACTCATGGCGTTAAACGCCTTTGGTATGATGAACAACGGCGTCCATTGGGCATCTGATTATCCACTGGGCATCGCCATCGGTTGGCTGGCCGCCGACATCGCGCTGGAACGCGGTAGAAAGCGGCGCCAACAGCCTCAAGAACACGCGGAAAATCACTCGACGGGATTCCAAATCGACGCACTGCAGCCCTTTCTGCAACGTGACGGCACCGTTGGATTGAGCGCGCAAATCGACTTCTGAACGCGTGCGCTCATCACGCTCGGCTAGTTTTTTGCTGGGATGTTTTTCCAGCCTGGCGCCTAGCGCCAATTTCAGGAACTCGGGATGACTGAAACAGACACACATAACGACCCCAACACACTTTTCGCGCACGCTGTAAAACACCACGAACAGGGCGAGCTGGCGGAGGCCGACGCGCTTTTCCGTGCCGTACTGAAAATCCAACCCCACCATGCACAAGCCTGGAACGGGCTTGGCATCATTGCGCAAAAAATTGGCATGTTTGACGTGAGTGCTGAGTTGCTTACCCGCGCCACCGAAATAGAACCTGACAACGCCCTGTATTTCTTTAACTTAGGTAACATATATCATTCATCAGGCGATCTTAATCGCGAAATAATCGCTTACACGCAGGCTATCGCATTAGACCCCAATCATTATGAATCTTACGCTAATCTTGCTTATTCCTTGCACGAGCAAAATTGTTACGCGAACGCTGCCACGCTTTACAAACGCGCGCTTGAATTGCGTCCTGACGACGCCGAGACCCGTTATAATCTCGCCAATGCGTTAGTTGAACTAGGTCATTGTGCAGACGCCGTCGCGCAATTTGAAACTCTATTACATACACATTCAGCTGTTGCCGAAATACACTTCGGCCTGGGCCGTGCCCTACAAAAGCTCGGGCGCGACGACGCCGCTATCGCCGCCTACCAACACGCCGCCAAACTTAATCCGAACATGGCAGAGGCGCATCGCAATCTCGGCACGATATTACGCGGCCAGGGCAACTTGGATAGCGCGGTTGCCCACTACGTGCGCGCCCTTGCGTTAGACAGAACAGTCACGGGTGTTCAAGTTGCGTTAGGCGCGAGCCTTCGCGAACTTGGCCGCACACAAGAGGCATTGCGGGTGTTGTCAGACGCCTGCCTCTCCGATCCAAATGATCCATTGGCGCACGCCAACTTAGGCACAGCACTCGCCGATAACGGGCGATTCGGCGACGCGATTCGTGCGCATGAACGCGCACTCGCGCTTTCCTCCACCGTTCCCGAAATGTACATGAATTACGGCATCGCCCTGCAGTGTCAGCGCCGTGTCGATGACGCGATTAGCGCCTATCTCAAAGCACTCGAATTAAACCCAAATCTAGGCGAGGCCAATTGGAACTTGGCGCTCGCCCTCTTATTGAAAGGCAATTTCGAACAAGGATGGGCAGAATATGAATCACGCTGGCAAGGGGGTCCACTGCGACACGCCAAGCGTCAATTCACGCAAGCGCAATGGCGCGGCGAGGACATCGCCGACAAGACCCTCTTGCTCCACGCCGAACAGGGTTTTGGCGACACCTTGCAGTTTATTCGTTATGTGCCGCTGGTTGCGCAAAGAGGCGCACGCATTATTGTTGAATGCCAAGCAGAATTAGAGTCCCTACTCCGTTTCAGTTTCCCTGGTGTTAGGGTTGTCGCGCGTGGCGTAGCTTTACCCTCGTTTGATCTGCACTGCCCCTTATTGAGCTTACCGTTAGCGTTTGCGACTCGCCAGGCGACGATTCCAGCGAAGGTACCTTACCTCAATGCACCGCCCGCGCAACAAACCTATTGGCACGCACGCATTGAGAAAAGTGAGCAAAAACAAGTGGGAATCGTGTGGGCAGGAAGTCCGCGCGAACAGGATCCGGCGGCGCGTTTAGTCGATCAACGCCGCAGCATGCGCCTATCCGATTTCGCCGCGCTTGCGGCGGTTCCTAACATGACGCTACACAGCCTGCAAAAAGGCCAACGCGCTTTCGACGTCACGGATGACGACATTGACTTTGAAATTATCGACTACAACGACGCGCTTAATAACTTCACCGACACCGCTGCGCTCATACTACAATTGGATTTAGTGATTTGTGTCGACACCGCGGTAGCGCATCTCGCGGGCGCCTTAGGCAAACCCGTCTGGCTACTTTCCCGCTTTGATGGCTGTTGGCGCTGGGGCATCGACAGCGCCAACAGCCCTTGGTATCCAAGCTTGCGAATATTCCGTCAAAGTCGACCCGGCGATTGGGAGGGCGTGATAAATGACGTGCGCTTGGCATTGGAGACGACCTAAATCGCCACGTTGTTCATCACCTCACTCGCATCCCCATCGCGTATCGCTTAGTATGGCGGATCGCCACACCTTTCCTATAACGTCGGCCAATTTCGGCGGAGACTCGGGCCACTATGATGCACATTGTCCAGAACACACTTGGCTTGGTTTTTAATCGATTACAACATTTTGGCCGCTGTATTACCCTATTGGCTTGGTTCGCGCTTTTCTCCCTCACGTCCGCTTCCGCAAACGCTGACGCGCCGACGCTGCATCACAACCTGAAGGTGACACTCGACCCCGCCACGCATTCCCTGAACGCGCAAGATACGATTGACTTGCCGAACACTGACGGTAAGGAATCCACTTGGGTATTCCTACTCCACGATGGCTTGAAAGTCACAGGCCCCACTGGAACGGTGACTAAATCCTTGCCAAGCAGCGGCCACGATTCTGAGTCGGTACCCATACAAAGGATTAGTGTTCACGTTCCTGCGTCCTCGCGCTCAATCACACTAAAGTATTCCGGCAAGATTGACCACATTATCGGCGCAACGAACATCGCCGATGTTAGTGCCATTAGTGATAGTCCTGGCTTTATCGGCCCAAATGGCGCCTATCTCAGCGACGTCGCGCGCTGGTATCCGCAACAAGAAGGTGGCCTAGTCACCTTTACTTTGCAGGTCAGCACCCGAGCGGACTGGACCAGCGTAAGCCAAGGCGCGCGCACGCAAAACGAACACAATAAAGACGCGACAACGGTCACATGGAACGAAACGAATCCGCAAGACGGTATCTACCTCGTTGCCGCGCCCTTCGTTGAGTACACAGCGAAAGCAGGAACGATTGAGTCGATGGTATTTTTACGTACCGCTGACCCTGCGCTCGCCAAACAGTATTTAGATGCAACCGAACGTTACATAACCCTGTTCTCTAAATTACTTGGCCCCTACCCTTACGCCAAATTTGCGCTAGTTGAAAACACCTGGGAAACCGGCTTTGGCATGCCGTCCTTTACGTTACTTGGCTCCAAGGTCATACGCTTGCCATTCATTATCACTTCGTCGTACCCACACGAAATATTGCACAATTGGTGGGGCAACGGTGTTTACGTTGATTACGAAACGGGCAATTGGGCAGAAGGGCTAACAGCTTATTTGGCAGACCAGTTGCTGCGTGAACAACGCGGTGAAGGCGCTAGCGCGCGCCGAAACAGCTTGCAAAACTACACGGACAGCGTCAGTTCCGAACAAGAATTTCCCTTGTCCAAGTTTACCGCGCGCCACAATTCGAGTAGCGCTGCCATTGGCTATGGCAAAGCACAGATGGTTTTCCATATGCTGCGACTTGAACTAGGTGATCGCGTTTTTTCCGCCGGCCTTCGTGCACTGTATGAACAAAATCGGTTCAAGAAAACGCGCTACAGCGATGTCGAGCGCGCTTTCTCAGAAGCTTCACGTCGTTCGCTTAAGCCATTTTTCGTCCAATGGGTAGAACGCGCAGGCGCACCGGCGTTAAAAGTGCGTGGCGCGTCTACCATCCTCGCCAAGGGCCAACATCTATTGCGCCTAACATTGGAGCAATCGCAAACAGAGCTTCCGTTGGGCATGCGCATCCCAGTTATTGTGACGTTGAAAGGCGAAGAAAACACGCACCAAACGTTCGTTTTAATGAGTGAAAAAACGCAGTCCTTTATTTTGAAACTACCCGGCGAGCCGCTCCGCGTGGACATTGATCCCGAATACGACGTGTTTCGTCGTTTGGATCGCGGTGAAATCCCGCCCGCTTTGTCGCAGGCGTTTGGCGCACGCAAGGCTACAATTGTCCTCCCTAGCCGCGCGCCCGCCGATTTATTAGCGGCCTATCAGACTTTGGCGCAAAGCTGGAAAGCCGGATCGGAAGGCACCGTAGACATTAAATTAGACAGTGAACTCAAGCAACTACCGAAAGATCGG
>JANOTC010000401.1:0-4217 GCA_031416175.1 Gammaproteobacteria bacterium | reverse complement strand
CAGCATGACAGCCCGCAAAAACGTGTCCGTTAATTTTAACGGCGCGGGCGAGCGCACGTCCACAACTTCGAAACCAACCCTTCCCTCTAGTTACCAGTCCGCACGGAATTGATGCAATGACTAACTTCACTTGTACATCGCATTCCTGCATATCTGTTAGGATTAATTCTAAAATTTCAACTGTTTCTTCAGTCGGCTTTCCGTGACTTCTAATCCACTCGCCATATAATTTGGTTAGAATTTCCAAAACCGCGTCTGATTCGTCCTGAGGTAAAGCCACTTTTTCCATCCTCTTTTAAGATTATTTGCGAATTGATCCAATTAATTTTTCTAGGTCCCCCAGCGTGAAGCCGTCCAACTGCACAAGCATGAATGAGCTTGGTTCGGAAGAGTCGGTTACGTAAGCCAAGCTTTCGTGGTCCGATGAGGGTGTTAGTGCGTAATAGACGGAGACTGTGCCGCTCCTTGTTACGTGTGTCGCCTCAGTCTTGTTAAAAATTAGACCTTTGCCTGCCATGGCATCGCGCCAAATCCAGCGGTCATATATTAACCTCGGTTCGGCATCAGACGGTGTTTTCGTAAAAAGAATACTTGGATAATCGGCGATTCGAATCGACGCCTTCTTATAGAGTTTAACGATGTGGTCCGGCTGAAATTGTGTCGCGTATTCATAGTGAATGGAAATCTTTTGCCCATGTTCGTATTTGGCAACTAACGCTGCGCCAATAGGGACAATTCTTAAGCTGGCGCCCGGGGGAATAGAAAATTCGAAATGGCCAAACTTTAGTTGCTGTCGGCTAGGATCAGATGCGTTGTTCGGCCAGGGTTTTTCCAACGCTACCAATTGACACCCTGTTCCCTTGCATGTTTGTGCCAACTGATCTTCAGTTATCAGTAGGGTTTGTTTTGCCGCCAAAGCAGCGCATGGCAAGGAGCACAATAGGATGAAAGTCACTAGAAATCGCATGAAATTCTCATTTCTGGATGGAGTAGGATGAGGATAGGAACTACCAAAAGCCGCCATTTTCCAAAAATCCACATCTATGCTACATGAACCCAATGTAATTTCCTGCTCTCCTTGCTGGAACGAAGAAGGATAGATCGTGCGAGCGATAGCGAGTCAAACCCTGCGGCCCACCGAACACTACGCAGGCAAGAAGGACTCCCGAGTTTATCCCGAACTCTTGATCGAAATCGAAGCCAAAGACGGCCAACTCGAAGAAAAGCGCAAACTCTGGGACGCGCTATTGAACTCATTCAAGCCGGTCGCGAAATTGTAAGCGAGGTGGAGTCGGTACCCACCTCGGCTAGACGACGTGCTCAGGACAGCCCAAGCTGCGTGCGCACTTCATCAATGATAGCGGGATCTAGCGGCGGCGTGGAGCGTGCACCGCTACGTTCAATCTCCAAGAGCAGAGTGCTGACTAATTCTTTTCCGTCTTTGGTCTTGACCGCTTGCATCGGGGTTTTACCGTTGAGGGCGGGGAGTTCTTCTCTAGTCCACTTACGGTAGTGCTGGCGCATGTATTTGGCGATTTTCGCCTGCACTTCAGGAAGGCTGTTCAATTCGTCCTGATTTTTCTGGTGCTCCCGCGAGGCAGGCGTTTCGCCTTGCTTTCCGCTTCGCGCCAGCATGGATTGTAGTGACGTAATCACGGTAGTTTTGTAGCGCGCATCGGGCAGCATTTTCTCGACGAGGCCGCGGATTTGCTTTGCCCGGTTTTCGGAATTGACCTCGATGTTCATGTTAAGCCCATCAATTTTGATGTGCCCGAGGATGGTGTTGTCCCATGAATCGTTTTTTGCATTTCCTCGTTTTTGCCATGGAAAGTCAATACTGTGCAAGTCGCCGCGTGAATCGAATTGGGCATCCCTCAGCAGGTCTCGTGCGCTGTCGGTCAGGCACAGCGGGAGTAGTGCATCAAATGCGGTGCGCGGCGAATCAATTTGATACACAATTCGGTGCGGCAGCATCGGCTCGTCGTCAGTGTTATGGATTTGCGGCATGACCGGGTTGAGCGCGCGATATGTCATGGCGTGATACAGGCTCAACATGTCATCGCTGTATTCCCTGAGGACTTTATGCGTGAGTGGCGTTTGGTTGCGTTCCATCTTCTGTCGCAACGTCACAAGGGCGCCTTTTTCTACGGGTTGGAACAGGTACGGTGCGCAGGATTCGATCAAGGATACGCTGTCGATGGTCACCACTTTGCTGAACGTGATGTCGCCCACCTTTGCTTGGCGGGAAGCGGATTGCTCGGTAACGTAGATTTCCGTGCCGGTGAAAATGTCACGTAAGGCAATTCCTTCGCCGGGACGAACAGCCAGGACATCGAAATAGCTGAACGGGGTTGCGCAGCACTGTTCGATGTAGCGCACAAGCAATGGATCAAGCTGGTGCGCTTTTTTGGCGAGATAGGCCTGCCCCGCGGTGCGCCCATCTTGCACGCCAGGCTTAACCGAGGTATAGAGGGGATCGGGAAGCCAATCAAACAAAAACCAGGGCATGAATATTGACAATTGCGGCGAGTTGGGCGAGTAGACTTCATCCTTCTGTTGCATGAAATCGTTCCAGGCTTCCGTCGACGCTCCACTACCGAAATGGGCGATGGCGAACTCAAGCATTTGCCTCGGCGTGTCGTCGATAACTCTACGAATCCTGCGCCATAGGAATGCACTCTCAGGTTGTGCCTGTTCAGTTTTCAGACAACACTGCTTGAATTTTTTTCCGCTGCCGCAGAGGCAGAGGTCATTACGTCCTGTTTTCATTTTTTCAGCCTTTCACAAAGTGGGCCATTTGGAGACATGTAGTGTGATTCTGTTCAATTAACAGATACCATAGGCCCTTAAGTTTAATAGTCTAATTGCGGTTCGCAAAAGAATCCAGCAGCATATCTGGCAAGCAAACTTTTTTCCCGATTGAGGTCTCGCGGCTGCCACTGGAAGCAAAGAGGCGATTAAACGGGGGGCATTAAGTCTGCCGGTAATTTGTCGATCGCCAAGGGGGGTTCTAGTGCCTTCTCTAGAACACTCGTGGTTGGTGGTGCGAACTCGTTGGTGCTTTCGGTCACAGTTGTCTCGCTAGCATCCTTGCAAGCGGCCATCAGTGCCAACAATGCGGCAATGAACAGAAATTGCTTCATGACGCTTTCTCCGCAATTTAGTACTTGACCCAAATCTCTGCTCCCGCAGGAATCGTGGTTAGTTTGTCTGTAATTCGGCTGGCGGTTTCAGTGTTAGGGCTATAGGCAGCGTTGCCTGACCAAACAATTTGCGCGTCTTTAAAGAACGGTGTACCTGCCGCCGTGGGAGTGCTTAAATCCAGCGTGATGCCCGCCGGAATTGTATATTTGTTCCAGCCGGGCTGACGTGCAGGCAAGACATAAAGCGTTGGGCCTTCCGCGCCGTCCCAAACTTGGTAAGTTTCGGCGGTACCGTTATGGCATGTTTGGGTTGCCTTGAATTTGAGTGTGGCCCACGGTGTGCTCGGCATTTTTACATTGAAATTTACCCGATAAAGATATGAGTCGGACGACTCGGGTGTGACGCCGGGTGCTTTGGACCAAACAAGTTTAGTTATTGCCGAACCAGTCTTTACGATTTGTGCCTTGCCCCAGGAAGCGTCTAGAGGGCGCGTCGAGGTGGTTTGCGCGTTTTCCGGAATCTCAATCTCCAATTTTTCTGTGTCAAACTTGTCTGCTATTCCCACCACTTCACAACCGTGTCCAACGTTTATTGTGGCAAAATAGGTGGCGCCTGCGTAAGGGTTGCCCGTTGTACTATTGACCGTAAATGCTGTATGCGCTTCTGCCACCTGAAGCGCGCTAATTATAAATGCTGCCGACACGACTCTTGTCTTCATAAAAGCGTTCATAACATCTTCCCTTCCCATGTGTTACTGAGTTTTATTGCTGTGTTAACGACAAGCATTAGGCTAGTCGCGGATTTGAAAAATGGGAATGCGACAATTTGTCGCATTCCGGGTGGTTGCCTTCTCAGCAATAATCAGTATTCAACAAGCAGAATAAAGATGAGGTGGGGATATGCGAAAATTGCTACTGACGGGTGTCGCGGTCGTTCTGAGTGTTAACACAGCAGCTACCTGGGCCTGTGCTACGTGTTTGTGCGGCGATCCAACCATTACGACGATGGGGACAGAAAAGCCCTTTGCAGGTCGGATGCGCGCGGGTGTTGAATTTCTCTCGCGAAGTGAGACG
>JANOTC010000400.1:0-2798 GCA_031416175.1 Gammaproteobacteria bacterium | reverse complement strand
AGCCGCTCTCGGTAATTTCCATTTCTAGGACGCCAAATTTGTCGCTGAAGTAATCGGTTTGTGCTTTACCGACAATTTCTAGGATAGAAGAATCGAGTAGTTGGCGAACAGAAAGGTTGACCGACATTTTTGGGGGTGCTGTTCCTCGCTTTCGCCAATAAGCGTAGTCTCGGCAGGCCTGGCCGAGAATCCATTCCCCCAACGGTAAGATAATTCCACTCTCTTCGGCAACGGGAATGAAGTGATCCGGCATGATTATGCCGAGGTCGCGATCATGCCAACGTACCAAGGCTTCAACGCCGGAAATTTGTCCTGTTTTGAGGTTGAGTTGCGGTTGATAGTGAAGTTCAAATTCGCCCTCGCGTAGCGCTCGCCACAGATTATTTTCTAACGTAAAGCGACGTTGAACCATCGTGTCACTATCGCGGGCAAATTGGGCGCTGGCGTCGCCACCGCGTGCGCGAACGTCATACATGGCGCCTTCAGCGTGGCGGACTAGGGTGGCGGCGTCGTCGCCGTCGTCGGGGAACAAGGCGATGCCGATGCTGGAAAAAAGGTGGATTTCATGCCCGTTAATCACCATTGGTCGCGCGAGCACGTCACGCAGCCGCTCCGCCATCGCGCGCGCTTCAGTCGAATCTTTCATGCCAGTAATCAATACCGCAAAGGTGTCTCTTTCTATCCGCGCTACCGTTCCGTCGGCAGCGACGGCGCCAAGTAAGCGCTCGGCAACGCCATAGAGTAGGCGATCACCGGCCATGGGGCCAAGGGTGTCGTTAACGCTTTTGAAACGATCAATATTGAGCTGAAGCACGGCCATGCGCTGATCGTCCCGTCGCGCGTACACAATGGCTTGATCGAGACGATCAAGCAACAACGTTAGATTCGGCAAGCCGGTGAGGCGGTCGTAATAGGCAAGATGCGCCAATTCTTTTTCAGCGCGTCGTCGAGCAGATCGTTCCTGCGCATCTTTTAGCTCGCGGCGAATGGCTGGGGCGAGGCGCGTCAGGTTTTGTTTCATGACGTAATCGTGCGCACCCGCCTTCATCATTTCAACAGCGGTGTCTTCTCCCACCGTTCCAGAAACTACGATGTAGGGAATGTCGAGGTGGAATTGTTGAAAAATGGCTAACGCTTTTTGTGCGCTCAGCTCTGGCATGGAATAGTCGCAAATCACGAGATCCCAGGGTTCTTCACGAAGTGCGCGCTGGACGGCAGATTCTTGATCTACGCGCCGGTATATTGGGCTGTAGTTGTCTTTGCGCAGCAGACGTAACACTAATTGTACGTCGTCTTCCGAGTCTTCGATAAACAGCACGCGCAGCGCTGTGGCACCTTGATTAGTCATTGACGTTCTCATTAAGCAAAAGCCAATATATGCCTAGCTGACGAACCGCTTCTAAAAAACGCCCAAACTCGACGGGTTTGCGCACATAGCTATTTGCGCCGCCATTGTAGGCAGCGACGATGTCTTCTTGTTCTTTCGACGATGTGAGGATTACCACGGGCACGCGGCGCGTGCGTTCATCTGCACGCATTCGCGCCAACACGGCATGGCCATCCACGCGTGGTAAGTTAAGGTCAAGCAGCACAACTTGGGGTTGCTGCGCGGTGTCGCGTCCCGCGTAAATCCCGGTGCCAAAAAAGTAGTCGAGCGCTTCGACGCCGTCGCGGGCGACGATCACGGTGTTGTTTATGTTGTTTTTGCGCAAAGCGCGCAAAGTGAGTTCTTCATCGTCCGGATTGTCTTCGACGAGTAGGATAGTTTTGTCTTTCATGAGTGCTCGCCTTTACAGGTACTACAATGGCTGTCGCAGGTGGTGGTAAGTACGGTCATGCTTCCTGTGGAATCTTAAAAATCGCGTCTGGCAATGTAAAGCGAAACTTTACGCCGCGACCGGCGCCTTCTGAGGTAACGGCGATGTCGCCGTGGTGTTGTTCTACCAACTTCTTGACCATGGCTAACCCTAATCCAGTACCGGGCGAACGCTCGTCAATTTTCTCGAATAATTCGAAAATTTTGGCGTGGTAGTCCAGATCTATTCCTTGGCCGTTGTCGCTGACAAAGAATACGGGTTGTTTGCCATTTTGTTCCACGCCAATGTGAATCTGCGGTGCCGCTTGTTCGCCCATGAACTTAACAGCATTGTCGATCAAGTTTTGCCAAATTCGTACGAAGCGCGGGCGATCACCCCACAGTGTGAGATCGGTATGATCTACGTGGGTGTGCACACCGCGTTGCGCGATAGAGCCGGCAGTGATATTTAGCGCCTCACCAACGATATCTTTCCATTGCATGGTCTCGGGCAGCTTGCAATTGTGATTTGATCGTGCAATTTGTTCCAGTTCTAACAGCAGTTGCTGCATTTTATCGGCCGCCTTGGCGATCAAGGAAAAGTCTTGTTCAATGCGAGCCGCGTTACATTCCAGCAAATCGGTTTTGAGGAATTCAAGAAATGTTGAGATGGTGATCAAGGGTGATTTTAAATCGTGCGAAACCATATGGGTGAAATGTTCCATATCGGTATTTTTTTGTTGTAATTCTTCTTCGGCACGCTTACGTTCACTAATGTCAAAAAGAAATACGAAATCGGCATCGCCCGCATGCGCGGGCGTAGCCAAAGCGGTACGACGGACGCCATTTTTGCAAACGATCTCGACTTCAAGCGCTGGAATGTCCGCTTGCTTATGTTCAGCCCGTTGCTGGGCTTCCTTTCGAGCGTTGACGACCCATTCTCGATACGATGTGTCTGGGTACGCGCTTGGCCACCAATCATCTAGTGTGGGAATGTCACTGT
>JANOTC010000399.1:0-2086 GCA_031416175.1 Gammaproteobacteria bacterium | reverse complement strand
CATGATCCCTTTGGCATCCAGCAACGGCTGGCCTTCGTAGATATCGCTTAAGCTGCCCCGATTGATAATGATTTGCTGACTGAATGGCGCCAAATCAACCGACATGATTTCGGCGATCAGAATGCGTTTGCCCAGTTTGACCGTGGAGTCGAGTAATTCACGCAGCCGCGTATTTTCGGCTTGTACGACTTCTAGACGTTGCATCTCGGTTTGCAGCACCAGTAATTGCGCTTTCATGCTGGCGTTGTCTTCTTGCAACTCGCGCCGCGAGGCGATGGATTCCGACAGCCACGCGCCGCTAGAGCGCGGGAGCGAAGCCAATGCTTGTAATGGATAGACCACCAGGCCGAGGACAGACCGTACACTTTGTAAATGTTGTTCGCGATGATCCACCGTCATCAACAAAATGGACGCGATGATCAGCAAAATAAAGCGCGAGCTGAGCGACGGCTGGCGAGCGAACAATGGCTTAATAGCGCACCTTCCCGGTAGAGGCTGCGGCTACCGTCGCGGCGAAGGACGGCATCGATGCGGCGGGTTTACTACTCAGCTACAAAAACGTCGGCGCCGCCTTCGTCGATCATTTCGAGTGCGCGGCCACCACCGCGCGCCACACAGGTGAGCGGCTCTTCCGCGACAAACACCGGTAACCCCGTCTCTTCCATGAGCAGCTTATCAAGATCGCGTAACAAGCCCCCACCGCCCGTTAAAACCATGCCGCGTTCAGCAATATCGCCGCCTAAATCAGGAGGAGTTTGCTCCAGCGCCAATTTGACCGCGCCAATAATGCCAGCCAGCGGTTCTTGCAGCGCTTCGAGAATTTCATTGCTATTCAGGCTAAAGCTGCGTGGCACCCCTTCAGAAAGATTACGTCCTTTGACTTCAATTTCGCGCACTTCTTTGTCGGGGTAGGCCGAGCCGATTTCGCATTTGATGCGTTCGGCCGTCGTTTCACCAATCAGTGTGCCGTAGTTGCGGCGGACATAGTTGATGATGGCTTCATCCATGCGGTCGCCGCCGATACGCACCGACGCGGAATAAACAATGCCATTAAGCGACAAAATAGCCACTTCGGTCGTGCCACCGCCAATATCCACGACCATGGAGCCATGGGGTTCAGTAACGGGCAAGCCCGCGCCAATGGCAGCAGCCATGGGTTCCTCAATTAGAAAAACTTCGCGTGCGCCTGCGCCTGCGGCAGATTCTTTGATGGCGCGTCGTTCAACCTGCGTAGCGCCACTAGGGACGCAAATCAAAACACGTGGACTAGGCCGGATAAAGCGCGTTTCATGCACTTTGCGGATGAAATACTGCAACATTTTTTCGGTGACCGTAAAATCGGCAATCACGCCATCTTTCAGCGGACGTATGGCCGTAATGTTGCCGGGCGTGCGACCTATCATGGCCTTGGCTTCGGCGCCAACGGCGGCAATGCTCTTCGGGCCGCCCGGCCCTTTATCCTGACGGATGGCCACCACGGAAGGTTCGTTGAGGACAATGCCTTGGCCGCGGACGTAGATCAGCGTATTGGCCGTACCCAGATCAATGGAAAGATCGCTTGAGAAATATCCGCGTAGGCTTTTGAGAAAGAACATCCGGTTGGTTCATCCTTAAAAGTGAAAAAAGCAAACTATATTGAGACAGGTGTCGTTCCCGGACCGCCTGACACCAAGATAATAGACGTAAAAAGGGTTGAACAAAAATGTCAGCTCGCTAATTTAACAATCGCAGAAGGTTTGGGCAAGCGCGCGAATCTGTGATAACTTTTTCGTAACTGTTCAGTTCACCCTTGATTGGTTCCATTGCGGCGTCAAAAGTGCTCATTTATCCGTTATAAACTCCGCGCTTTTTCCTAGTATTGGAACAAATCAAGGTCAATCTGAACAGTGACACTTTTTCGATCGTTGATAAACGCGACACGTTAAGAGGTATGCGGCCGTGAGTTTGAATCGCAAAGATGTGGAAAAAATCGCCCATCTCGCCCGTCTTGCCATTAGTGAAGACGACATCCCTAAGTATGCGACAAATTTGTCCAACATTTTGGGTTTGATGGCGCAAATGGACGCGGTAGACACGAAAAACATCG
>JANOTC010000398.1:0-10938 GCA_031416175.1 Gammaproteobacteria bacterium | reverse complement strand
GTTGCAGTTGTATCTCGGCGGTGCCGCGGGTTCCGAAATTCTGCATATGGTTGTAAGTGGCCAAACTGCGCGACCTGTCGGTTAGCGCATCGTTAGGTAAATATTCCCCGGCCAGCTCGCCGTGATTGCGCGGGTTTAAGTAGCGCAACTGTCCGCCAAGCTGTACGCCGCGCTTGCTGATTATGCGCGGTGTTAGCGTTGCGTCACGATCTGGCGCCAAATTGAGGTAATAGGGTATTCTAACGTCTAATCCGTTTATGTTGGAATTGTCTAGGTCTGGCGGCAATAAGCCGGACTTCCGGCCTTTGAGCGGAAAACTCGCATACGGTAGGTAGAGAATTGGCACGTCGGCGACCCGTAGCGTTACGTTTCGTGCTATACCCTCGTTCGCTTCACCATCTAACACTAATGACTGTGCGCGTAACATCCAACTTTTTTCCGGTTCAGCACAGGTCGAGTAACTGGCCTGCTTAAGTTCAACTAGGCTGCCGACGAAACTTAAATCGGCAGCGTCGCCACGCGCGCCGTGATCGCTGAGAAAATACGCGGCGTCTTTAACGTCACCCTTTTTGCCACCCTGCTCAAGACTGGCTTCACTGCCGCGAAGGACCAGGCCAGGCTGTTGAAAACGCACCGAGCCGCTGGCCCGCAGATGATCGGCGGGTTGATCGTAGTAGAGATGGTCGGTTTGCAAAAGCTGGTTTTGCCGCCGCAATTCCACGTGGCCGTTCATTTCGTAGTTCGATTGTCCTGCCCCTTGGCCCTGATCGGCGTCGATTAAGACGTCATTTCCGGCAATCGGGTCGTAAATGAGCGGCTTCAGTGCGTCTTTGGGTGGGCAAATTTCAACGGTTCCTGCCGCGTTTGCCGTCGATACTACGGCGCACACGCAGAGCGCAAGCAACAAAGCAGTGGGGGATGGCGAGAGCAAAATGATCTTGGACAAAATGATGGCCGGGCGCTGGGTGGTGCTTTGGGTGCGCCATTTTACGTGAAGGACGGGGAATACGGAACCAATTCACGGTAAGTTGGTGAATTTACAGCGCCAGCTCATACACTCTGAAGTCACGGCCATTTCGTTGAATGTCGTTTACGTGGGCGAATCCCGTTGTTTCATAGAGTTTATGCGCAGATTCCATCGAAAGTTGTGTCACCAAAACCATTTTTGGATAATTGCAGTTTTTAGCGCGACTGACGGCAGCCTCCACGAGGAGTCGACCGAGGCCACGCCGTCGGTATTCTTCTTTGACACCCAGTAAATGCATTTCTACCTCGTTGCCTTGCGCAACGCGCCGGGCTGGAGACTCCGGCGGGACGAGGATGACTACGCCTGCCAAATTTGATGTTGGCTCATCGCGCGCCCCAATTAACAAGCCGCGATTTCTAACGGCGGATGGGTCGAAAAGTGCGGTGGCTTCGGCAGGTTTTACGAATCCGCCGGACACGTAGACTTGTGTGAGAAGTTCGGAGAGTTCGTGGTCAGTTATGTTTAGTCGATCTGCGGTATCAATGGCGAATTCCATTTCGGTAGTTCCTCTAAAATTATCCGCTCTTGTCCATAATCTGAGTGGGAATGCCGTCAATACTCAGTTGGTTTTTTTCTTCCCAATACTGGCGCAAGGCATCGTCGCCTTTTTTCACGGCTCAATCAACCAGCAAGTCTCGCTCACCTGAAAAAGACAAATTAGGAACAGCCATTCCACACGAGGTTTGCACGAGATCAATGTTCATATCGAAAATTTGCCGGGCACCGGGCAAGGGCTTGAAATGCGAAAATAGTTCATTCCATTCAGGGTCGCCCTTGTGAATGACCTTTGCCGTGCCATACAGACGCAAGATTAACGGTGGACCATCGAAGGCGCAAAACATGAGTGTCATGCGCGGATTGATTTGTACATGGGCAGATGTTTCATTACCGCTGCCGGTCACATTTAACCAAGCAACGCGGGTACTGCTCAGCACCTTTAGGGAGTCCATGCCTTTGGGCGAAATATTTACTCGACTGTCGCTTGTGGCGGTGCCGACAAAGTAAATTTTTTGTTCGATGATGAAATGGGTGTGTTTTTCGGTGAGTGCGTTGTAGCGTTGTGCCATGGGGGGCCTATGTGTGTGGAGTCGATATAACACTAGAGTGGCGTGAAAACACTAAGTTCTCCTACAAATAGAGAAATAAATCCTACTTCAATTTTGCGTTGACTGTACATCGTGAGCAGTGGGTTATCCTGATGAAGCGTATTTCATTCGCGTGTTTAAAGAAAATGTTGGTGTTACGCCAAAGGTATTACAGACTTTCAATAGCTACGTAACTGAATCCGCCATCAGGGGAAAAAATCAACGCGCATTATTTGATCGATTGTCCACGGGAATTCTTCTGGAAAGACATCAAGTCCAGTTTCTGATACAGCCTGAGCAACAGCGGTAGCCCAGACAACATCGAGCCAATCACTATCAGCAAATTTAACTTTAAGGCTCGGTGTTTCTTTCAAGCTGTATTCAATTTCCTTACGCTGTGCTTTGATCGTTTTCTCCCGGCTCGCCCCACGATAGGACGGCTGAAATTGCCACTTCAGAAGATGCGATAAAAGCAGAGCCATTCGGTTGGACAGTTCTCGTTGTTCGCTTTTACCCACGTCCTCGATCTCCTCGGCAATGTGCTCAATATCAATGGCAGAAAATTCTCCAGCGCGCAGCAAAGCAGCTTGTTCTTTTGCCCATGCAACGATGTCCGTTTGATATGCAGTTCCCATTTTAGACTTCCTGCTATTTGGTCGTTTTTCAATTAAGAAATGTGAGCGGCCCATTGGAAATTATGCAGCCGGGTAAGCGCGCCATTTGGCATCCTCAAGCATTATGAGCATGAGCAATCTACTCCGGCCTAAATCAAAAATCAATCAAGCCTAAAGCTCAATTTCAATCGTGCGCGGGGATCGCTTCCGTTGTATGGACTCTCACTCGCGCTACCGGCTCAAGGGTTGCATCTTTAATCGCCACCGCTTATGGCATCATTGAATACGGGCTTGCGAAAAGGTCTTTGCAGGCGTCAGAATATCTGGCTAGGGTCGTTGTCTAATTCAGAGGATACGTGTGATTAAAGCCAGTTTTCGTTCACAAGTGCTGGCGCTAGCTGTCTTTCCTGCGGTCGCGATGACTGTTGTTCTGGTTTTGTTTTTCACTCATACCCGTCTTAACGAGCTTGATTCGGAGTTGACCGCGCGTGGGCAGGCGATTGCGCGCCAGCTCGCGCCCGCCTGTGAGTTTGGTGTCTTTTCGGGTAATCAGGCGATTCTTTCTCGGTTGGCGAGTGCGACGTTGCAGGAAGCGGATGTCATTGGTGTCACCGTTAAATCCAACAGTGGTGAAGTAATTGTCAGTATGCGCGAACATGCCAGCGACGCCTCGGATGATGGATCTAGCACTACAAGCGGGTCACCTGTGCGGTTGTTTCAGGCGCCGATCATCGCGAGCGAAATTGAAATTGATGACTTTGCTGCGGGCGTTGCGTCAAAAGAAAAGTCGGCAAACGCAACGCCGATACTCTTGGGCAGCGTGGAGATAGAAGTTTCGGCAGCGGCCATGGCCATGCAACAAGAAACGATTCTTTTGCAAAGTTTGCTGCTGGGCTTCATTGGATTGTTACTAACATCGCTTATGGCGTTACGCGCTGCTCGCAGTGTCAGCGTACCGGTGTTATTGCTGGCGCAAACAGTGGAAAAAATAAAAAATGGGCAATTTGATGCGCGTATTGCAACCCAAGCGGGTGGCGAGTTGGGCATGCTTGAATTAGGCATCAATAGCATGGCAGGGGCACTAGGCCAGGCGCGGGATGACGCCTCTAAGCGTGCAGAGGACACGCTATTTTTGGAGCAGGTGCGTGCCCAAGTGACGTTGCAGTCTTTAGGAGAGGGCGTGATTGCCACCGACGCACAAGGGCGCGTCACGTTTGTTAATTCTGCCGCCGAACAATTGTTAGGATGGAGCGCAACACAGTCGATCGGGCTTCCTCTTGGCGATGTAGTCTGTACGGCGGATGAGGTGTCGTTGTTGCGGTGTTTAGACACAGGCGTTGTGGATCGAGGCGACGCTTATCGCACCATTTTTCGTCGCGACGGTAGCCAATTGTCTGTGCGCGATTCGGCCGCGCCGGTGCGTGATCGCGATGGCAATATTATTGGGATGGTGTTGATTTTACTCGACGTTACCCAAATGCATACGCTTACCCAAGAACTTGCTTTTCAAGCGACGCATGACCCGCTAACAGGCCTATTAAATCGACGGGCGTTCGAGGCCCGTTTGCAGCACATAACGGAAATCCTCAGCCTGGATCATCGTCAACATGTTTTGTGTTATGTTGATTTAGACCAGTTTAAGGTTGTCAATGATACCTGTGGGCATGCGGCAGGCGATGAATTGCTTAAGCAACTTACGTTTGTTTTGCGGGCACGTTTGCGTCGTGGTGACACCATTGCCCGCTTAGGCGGCGATGAGTTCGGCGTTATATTCGAAAACTGCTCCGTCGAGGAAGCGTTGCCGCTGGCTGAGACCCTGCGCGCCGCCATCAGCGCTTTCCGATTTGGCTGGGGTGGGCATGTGTTCGATATTGGCGCGAGCGTGGGCATGGTGGGCATCGACGCGGAAAGCGGTTCCTTGCAAGACTTAATGCGCGCGGCAGATTCGGCGTGTTATGTGGCTAAAGACTTAGGACGAGATCGTATTCACATTTATCAGCCGGATGATTTAGTGCTCGCCAAACACCGTGGAGAAATTCAATGGGCACGCTTGTTAAAACGGAGCTTTGATGAAAACCGACTGGTGTTGTTTTCGCAGGAAATTCACGCAATTTCTAGCCAATTGTTAGCTTCGGCACCGAATTATGAAATCACGGTCATGATGCTTGGTGAAGACGGTGGGAGCCTCATTCCGCCCATGGCGTTTATCCCTGCGGCGGAACGCTTTCATCTCATGCCGAGCTTGGATCGTTGGGTTATCCGAACGGCGTTTCGGGATCTGGGCGGTGTGATTTCGAACGAGGATGCGATGAATCGCTACGCGCCGCGCTATGCCATTAACTTGTCGGGACAGTCTTTGTGTGATCCGCAGTTTTTGGCGTTTGTGACGCAGGAATTTGAGAATGCGTCGGTGGTACCTGATCAAATTTGTTTTGAGATTACGGAGACTGCCGCGATTGCTAATCTCAGTAGCGCGGTTGTTGTATTGCAATCTCTCCGGGACATGGGGTGTCAATGCCGTTGACTTAAGCTAAACAAAGCCAAATTTGCATAGTTTAAACGCGAAATAACTGTTAGAATAAAGCAATGCAAAAACACATCTATTCAGACACGAAGTCCATCAAAAAGGAGTCCATACATGGGACACGCACGCACTTAGCCCTGATAAATTACGCCAACTTGCAGATTTCTGGAAAGAATTTTCCGCGCTGATTCCTCACGTCCTTCCCGATCACCCTGATCACAAGCCCCAGCATTTTATTCGTGATCGAAAGCTGCCCTTACCCAAATTGATTTCGTTCATTTTGTCCTTGGCCGTTTCTGGCAATGAACAGGGTATGGCAATGCTGTTTGAACAGTTCGCAGAGAACGCCTGCGATCAAGGGGCATGGCTACACGCGGATGCGGTGAGTGCGGCGGCGTTGACCAAAGCACGCGCCAAGATTTCATGGTCCGTATTTGACGATTTACTCAAGAAAGCCGCCGCCTTGGCTCAAACGCTGTTCCCCGCCGCTGACTGCTATCAGTGGAAAAAAATGAACGTGTATGCCATCGATGGTTCAAAATATCAGCTGCCGGCGAGCGCGGCTATTCGTGAGCATTTTGATCCCCATAGCGGTCTAGACCCCGACAATCCAGGCCGCGGCCACTACCCAATGGCGTTGGTTTCAACGGCGTACGATGTATTTCGACAGTTGCCCGTTGCGCGTACCGTGGTCGCGCTAGCGGATGCCGATGAGCGCGTCCAAGCAAAAGTACTGCTGGCGCACCTCCCCTCGGGCGGTGTAGCGGTCTTGGATCAAGGCTATCCGAGTTACGAATTGTTGCAGGAATGCCAAGAATCCTACGAAGGCTACTTCCTCTGTCGCTGCCCGGCTAAGAATTCTTTTTCGGCCGTTGACACGTTCGTTCGAAGCGGAAAGTCATCGGCGATGATCGAGTTGACGCCCGACTTGCGCGTGCGCGCCATCCGGTTCAGCGCACCGGATGGCAAGCTCTCTGTTCTGTTAACCAATCTCATCGATACCGCCGCTTTTTCGAATCAGTCTATTATTAAGCTTTATTTGCTTCGCTGGAAGATCGAAGTTCACTACCTCGCCGAAAAGCGTGACTGCAAAATTGAAAATTTTCGTTCGCGCGGGGTGAATGGCGTCATGCAAGAGTTATTCGCCGCCGCGATTGCGATGGTGATGGCGCAAACGCTCAAGGCGATCGCTGTTCCACCGCGCGTAACAGCAAAATGTATTGTTTTCGCCCAATCCAAAAACGCCATAGCCGCACTTGGGCAGAAACTCTATGTTTTCAGTACCGCAAGCCAAGACCGCGCTTTTGAATTGCTCAAACGACTCGCCGCCTCATTTGCTCGACACCGTTACTATCAACCCACAACGCCTAAACCAACCCAACCGCGCGTGTCAAAAACACCCCAAAACAAATGGCGAAAGTCGAAGCTAAAAAGGATGGGGAAGGCTTAAGTCAACGGCATTGCCCGCCTCCCCTACCCTCTCAGTGGCTTCCATGTTGACATTGGCGATCGCCAATTATTATTCAAGATGTTGATTTAAATAAAATATAGGCGGCTTGTTGCTTTGTATTATCCGTTAGCGCTCCCATTGTTCGGGGACGAGAAGTTGTTATTCATTCCGCTGAATTCCTTTTGTGCCGAGCGGTGAAAACAGCCAACACGGTTGGTGCGTTACAGTGGAGTGGGCGACGTCGACGGGTGCCGAGCAGGCCTAAGGAGGTTAATGTGCTCGGTTGAAGGTTTCAGATTGCGAAAGCTATGACACGTGTCATACTTCTCCCATGTTTAAATACCTCGAAGTGGATCAGCTGGAACTCAGCCCGCACCGCCCACGTGCGGCGCGGGCTGTCGTGAACGCGGTGGACTTGGTGAATTACCGGCGGACGGGCGTACTGGCGCCGCTCGTTGCGCGGCCAACGGGTGTGAATGGCCGTTATGAAATGCTGCTGGGTGAACGCAGCTGGCGAATTGCGCTGGCGATGGGCGTCCCCAAGGTCGCCGTCGAGATCCGGGAAGTCGGCGACGCGCAGGCGCAAAGCCTGGTGGGGCAGGGGACCCAAATGACCCAGGTTCACCCACTAGAAGAAGCCGAAGCTCTTGAGGAATTGCGCAGCGAATACCGTATCGTTGACTTGGCGCGCTTACTCGGCCGAACGCATTCGGATGTCTCCCACCATCTGCGCTTGTTGCGCCTGGCGCCGCAGGTCAAACAGTGGTTTCGTGATGGCCGCCTGGTTTACGGCCAGGTGCGTCCCTTGATCGGGCTCGACGAGACTATCCAGGTGAAGCTGGCGAAACGGATGGAGGCGCTGAAAGCGACGGCGCGTGACGCTGAAGCGCTCGTGCGGGAATATCGGATAGGGATTAAGTTGCCGACTGTGGCGCCGCCAGCGCAACCGTCGACGGATCCCAATATTGCCCACCTTGAGCGTGAGCTAACCGATATCGTCGGTTGTCGGGTAAGCATCGGCGCTGAGAAGCTCGAAATCCACTATTATCGCGATTTGGACATTCTCGATGGCGTTTTGAAACGGTTGCGCAATCGGCCGTGCAATACAGCCACCAACGACGAGTTCTGGGTGTGAGTGGGAATCTCCCTCTGATCACCGAGTAAGCCCGGCGCCTGTTTTCCGTGATGGATGGCGAGCAGCCCGCGCCGCTCAGCGATTCCCGCTTCAGTAAAATCAACGCCCATCTGCTGCAGAAACCGACGCGTGGCCCAACGCCCATTTCCTCCCGCCGCAAAGACACCCGCTTTCCGCTGCGCTGTATGGCCTATTTTCTCAACCTGTCCGCTGACCTGTTCTATTAGAATATAGGCAAACAGCCGGAGACCCGAATGAACAACGTCCATACCTTTGTGCCGAAACTGACCGTTAATCGGTCCTTCATGTACGGCTTTGTCGATGCCGACGCGCCGTGTTTCGCGCTTGGCCTGGTTGAAGAACGCAAACAAATATGCGGCTTGTTGGCCTTGCGACCCGGGGAACCGATTCCGCCGACGGTCTCCAGC
Organism: Gammaproteobacteria bacterium; assembly: GCA_031416175.1. Taxonomy (GTDB): domain Bacteria; phylum Pseudomonadota; class Gammaproteobacteria; order S012-40; family S012-40; genus JANOTC01. Next base: position 2,675 of record JANOTC010000398.1, on the reverse strand, counting down.
GCCGGTTTTAGTTTCGGGCATTCGCTGTTCGGCAATGACGATTTCGAAGTGATTCATTTCGCCTTCCAGTTTTACGGCTTCCGAACCTACAACGTGCTGCTCAATCCGAGCAACCCTATTGTCCTAGCGGTGGTACGCAGGATGGTGGAGACGGGTGAGTATTTCTTCTTCGCCCTGAGTCCAGAGCAAAGCGTAACTGCGTTTCGCACCGAGATTGGGAAGCAAGATTTAGTCGGTTTGAAGATGCATTTGCGCCGTATTCTCGATTCGTCCACTACCGACGCGCAATACCAACGGGCCCTCACCCAATTCCGCCAAAGCATGGCGCCCACGGACCGCTTGCTCAACTGGGTCGGTCGGGACAACCGCGCTTGCTTGGACTTGACCCACGACCGCCTGGAACTCAGTCCCTCGGCCGAAACCCACGCGACCCCGCCGCCGGGCGGACCCGCGAGTTCCAAGCCCGAACCCATTTGCCACCCCCTGTCGATGCTGCCCACCATAGCCATGCTCATCGACGGCGAACTCGAGAGTGCCGAGGAACTCCGCAGCTCCCTGTCGGCCGCCCGCAAACGGCCGTACTTGCTCGACGACGACACCGTCCAACGCGTTTTCCGCCTACACGCGGACCAGCTGGCGTTCGTGCCGATCAATCGCGCCCAGCTCGCGCGTTGGTGCGCCGATTCCCCTGCACCGGCTCAACGCGCTGAAATAGAGCGCCTGTCCAAGCAGCTCGATCGACACGAGGACGTGCTCGCCGCGCTGGTGGCACTGGCCAGGGAGCTGGAATCGGGCACCGTCGACGCCATCGCGCGCATGGACGAGGGCGAGCTGGGATTGGCCGTGTTTGACGGCACCCTCAGCCCACCGGACGGCGCGCCCGTGAGCGAGAGCCTGCGTCGGCAGGAGCAACACGCCATCGCCCAAGTTCTGGACGCCTACCTAGAGGACTTGGAAGAAAACGGATTCAACGACCTCGACATCCTTGGCCAAATGGCGCCGCAGCAGCCGCTGCTCAAACGCTTGATGGAAATTTCGAACGAAGGCGAAATGGCCGATCTGTGCGACGAATTCTTTGCCCTCGATCGTTTCGTCGGCCAGCTGGAGCGCCTGGCTGAAGGGATTCGCTCAGGGGCCATTGCCGTGCCTGGCTAGCGACCTCGGCGCGCTGTCATTCCGCCGGATCCGACTCACGACCGAACCCATGCAGATTGCCCGAGAAGTGCGACTGGGAAGCAGGTAGAATTGGTGGGTTGCGGGCCGCTTGCAGGGGCTTAGGCGTTTGGTTGCCCTGGGCCGCGCCTTAGACCGATCACCGGCGCCGCGTCGTTTATTGTTGAGTCCGGAGCGATAATGTTACGCCTTACCGAAGATGAATCGACTCAGCTTGTATTGAGCGTTGCCGGCTCTTTCCAAACCCACCTGAACAGCTTCAGCGCCGGCAAATACCCGGACGCCGACTACGCCGGATTTCTCAAGGCCTTCGCCGCGCCCAGCACCGTCGACGCCGCCTCCCTTCGAAATGCGCTGCTCTGGAAGTACGGACACTGGAACAAATCCAACTACCCCCAGCGCCATGATCAATTAATTGCCCGTGTCGTTGAGCTTTGGCCTGGCCTGGTCGCCACCTTGCCGGCCACACCCAGCGCCGTATTTACCTTTTTGCACATGAAATCCGGCGTTCCCTACGTGAGCGCGGCCTTCCTCACCCATTTACTGTTTCCGCTCGACATCCCGATCATCGACCAACACAATTTTCGCGCGATGAATCAGCTGCTCAAAACGGTGCGCCCCGCGTGGACACACCGACGACTGCCGTCGAGTTACCACGACTTGCTCGACCTCAAGGCCTTCCTGTGCGAAATCTTGGACAAGTGGTCCCGCACGAGCGATGTTCCACCCAGTACGCGCGAGCTCGACAAATTCCTGATGGCCTACGGTAAGTCGATTAAGAATTAGCGGCAACGGCTGCCACGGCTGAACACGCCACCGCGTGAGACCTTGAGCGCGCCGTTGAAGAAAAGGGTAGGGGAGTCATCGATGGCGCTCGACTGGCTTCGCCACGACGCAAAAATTCCGCCGCGGGTCTAACATTTACTCTAAAGATTAATCTTTACCCCGAGGCTTTCTTGTCCGGGGCCGCGTTAAAATCCATTTCGACTTTGCCCTTAACGAGCTTTAGATTCGCCTCAAAGGCTTTGCCGGCTTTGGAAACGAAGCCTTTAAGCACGCCTGTTTCACCTTTCTTGACGAGTTTCTTCGCCATGGTCACCGTGATGGACTTACCGGCGATCGTTTTCCAGATCACCAGGGGACAACCGTTTTGCCATTCACTACAGCTATACGACTTGGCCTGCTCCGTAACTTGACCGCGACAGAGCGGGCAGGGCATTAAGGCTTCTTTGGCCGCAGCGGCGCGAGCGGGTGCTGCGGCAAGCTTGACCGGCGTGATCGTGCCGTCCTTTTCTAATCGCAACTGTGCATCAAAGCTTTCGCCGTTGACCGTGACGGGATACGACAAGGCCGTGTGCCGATTTTGTAATAGCTCCTGCAGCATTTCTTTGGAAAGGCTAAGCCCGTAGAGGTCTTTCATGACGGTGAAACTGCAGCCGGTTTTCCAGGCACTGCAGCCGTAGCCTTTCTTGCCCTCGATCACCGCTTGGCCACAGCGGGGA
>JANOTC010000397.1:0-5077 GCA_031416175.1 Gammaproteobacteria bacterium | reverse complement strand
GCTGACTTTGCTGCCTTCGCGTATAGATTCGCGCAACAAAATAGCGGGCGGTGAATTTCGGTTGGGTATGGAAGTAACGTACATGAGCTAATTTTACTAAACAATCACTAAATTGCAAGATTTTTATTTTTATTTACATGCCTACACACAAGCAATTATTGTGCCCACTGAAATGCGTAGCCCCCTGAAATCATAGAGTGAAATGACAATTTTACGTTAAAAAGGCGGCACGGTTCAAATCAGGGTACCACTCAGATACCGTAATAGCCTGCTGCCTATCACTCAACGCCTTCAATTAATTGCCGTTTTCCGGTTGGCATAGGCTCGTATACTGGTACCCAAAACACACCGTTTTTGAACCGTGCCGAAATTTATCCAGTGGCAAGTTGCTGCAACCCAATCCCCGCCGGACTGGCGGCGAAACCATTTTTCGATGATTTCCGCGGGCACTTGTGCCCAACAGAACCAACGTCTTGTGGTTCCTCGCCCCCAATCTCCAGCGTAACAGTCCGGAACGTTGATTTATGGCGGTCGGATAAATTCCGCCGGTTTGGGCGTAGATCCCCATTGAGCGCGTTTTCGGGTGGGAAGACAAACTCCGCCGTCTCCTGGTCCGATTCGAACGCATTAGTCAGCTGCACTACGCATTTAAAACCTTAGCTTATACCATGATCAATCTTCGGCATTTCTGCCAGCACTAATTGCACGGCTCATTCATCGTGTTTACACCAGGGCGACGACGTCCGTCTGTACTACCCCGAATCGGTCACTTATTTCATAATTCCGACCGAATTCGTGTCAAAATAGGCCAACGCCAATGACGTCGCTATTAACTAACGGGTAATGGGCGGTATCCGTCCCACGAAACCCGCAACCAGTAGTGAGTTTAAGAAAATGGATACTACCGTCCCGCTCTCCTTCACGGCCTTTCTCCAGTACGCAGACTACTCGCTGCTCCGATTTCTCACCGCCGATCCCGAGCAGGCTCGTCACGCCCCGAACAAGACGCTCCGCCAGGTCAAGTCCGGCCACTACGTTGAGGTTCTACCGACGCTTCTGCCGACACCCCGCTACGTCGTCCACAGTCGCGGTTTATTCCGTGAACTGAGCTTGTCCGAAAACGCCGTCAGTGAGGATCACTTCATACAATTCTTCACTGGAAATCAGACGGTTGCCGTGGGTGCCGCAAACGCCGATGTCGCCCTCACACACGTTCGAACCGGCGGCTGGGCGAGCGGCTACGCCCTTAGTATCTACGGGCAAGAGATTTATCATAACTGCCCCTTCAAAAACGGCAACGGTTACGGGGATGGACGCGCCATTTCCGTGCTCGAGGTGCTTCTCTCTGACGGTCATCGATGGGAGTTCCAGCTCAAGGGCGGAGGCACGACTCCTTATTGCCGCGGTGGAGACGGCCGTGCGGTGCTGCGATCAAGCATCCGTGAATTCCTTGCATCGGAAGCGATGGCGGCAATGGGGGTGCCTACCTCGCGCGCGCTCTGCCTGTTTGTCTCCGCAAGCGAAACCATCTCGCGTCCCTGGTACTCACAGGGTGCCAAAACCGAACAGCCGGATCGCATGGTGCGAGAGCCTGCCGCCATCACGACCCGCGCAGCCCCCTCATTTCTGCGCGTCGGGCAGATCGAACTATTCGGGAGGCGAGCGAGGAAAAACGAGCATTCGCGCGCGCTCGCGGAGCTCGAGGCGATTTTCCTGCATACGCTAGAACGAGAGTACCCTGATGTTGCCGCTCAGCTGTGCGGCTCTGAGGCGACGCTTACCGACAAAGTACTGGCTGTCGCGCGTGAGTTCGGCGAACGCCTGTCCCGGTTGACCGCCCACTGGATTAGAGTGGGGTATTGCCAGGGAAATTTCAACAGCGACAACTGTGCAGCAGGTGGGCGGACGCTGGACTACGGGCCTTTCGGCTTCATCGAAGCATATGACCCGATGTTTCAGATGTGGGTCGGCGGCGGAGAGAACTTTTCCTTTATGAACCAGCCGGTGGCCGCGGTGACGAATTTCAGGATGTTCTGCATGGCCTTGGTGCCGCTGCTGGGGCAGGACGCGCTTGGGGCGCTGGAGGAGATTTACGAGGCCATGCCCCAGAGCATGACCCGTGAGATGAATCGCATGTGGGCACAAAAGATGGGCCTTGCCGAGTTTCGCGTCGAACTTTTCGATGAGCTTCACGAACTCATGACTGACACGCCGGTGGACTATACGATTTTCTGGCGGGAGCTTTCAAACCTCCCCAGGCACGTGGCTGCGCTGCGTCTTGCCTTCTATGAGACACGCGGAAAATATGCTCAGGACAGCGTCGCAATGGAGACACGCTGGATGGCATGGCTGCAAAAATGGCATGCGGCGCTGAAACAAGAAGGGAGCGCGCCAGTGAACGTGTCGGCTGCAATGAAGAGGGTCAACCCTAAGTACATTCCCAGGGAGTGGATGATGGTAGAGGCGTATCGAAGTGCCACGGACGCCGGGGATTATAGCTTGGTGCAAAGCTTGCACGATGTGCTGGAGGATCCGTATGGCGAACAGTCGAAGGGGGTGGCGGCGCTCTATTATAAGAAGAAGGATGAGATGTTCTTTGACTTGGGGGGTACGTCGCACTGCAGCTGCTCGTCGTAGTGGGAGGGCTATGTCGCAATTGAGGCACGGTTCAAAAACGGTGTGTTTTGGGTGCCACTAGGCGAGCCTATGCCAACCGGAAAACGGCAATTAATTGAAGGCGTTGAGTGATAGGCAACGGGCTATGACGGTACCTTAGTGGCACCCTGATTTTAACCGTGCCCCAAAATCAAGAAACTGCGTGTCCAGCGCAGTCTTTAGCCCCCTGGCAAGCATTCCTATCGAAGGCCGCCGAATCATTACGGCCCACGAATGCCTATGGGACTTTGGAGCCGTTTGTTTAAACGCACCCATCCAACGCCTCATTCACCGGGTAGGCTGCCAAGCGATGTCTATCTTCCGATGCTGGGCGACACAATCACGCAAATACAAATTGATGAGGCTTTGATAGGGGATGCCTGCTTCCTCGGCCATTTCCTTGAAGTAACCGATAACATCCTCACTCAACCGCATGGTGACCGGTTTTTTGAGCTTGGACGCATACGGATTTCTTCGCGCCTTCATTTTTGAAAGGTCATATTCCGCTTTCATGGGTTGCCACCTTTGTAGTATTTGCGTTCGGTCCGAGTTGCTTTGCGCGCCGATATGATTCGTATTGTGAGCCCGGACTCGCGCTCGCAATGACAAACGATAAGCATCCTCGCCTCACTACTCATGCCAAGCATGAGAAACCTGTCTTCCGTCATCGAGCTTTCATGGTCGAAGAATTGAACCGCAAAATCGTCATAAAAAACCGTCTGCGCTTCCTCAAACGAAACGCCATGCTTCTTTGCGTTAGCGGTGGCCTTAACGGGATCCCATTCAATCTTTATCATATTTACATTATATGTACACGCTGAGCTGTGTCAAGCCAGCCCAGGGCGTACGGTTTATGATCGCGGTTGATCCACTTCCAGCTCCCCTTTTATGCCTTGCCCTTTGTGGTCGCATGACCCGCCAGATCGTCGCAGCCGGGGGCGTTTGATGTCACACCACCCGGTGAGCAGGTCGTGGTTGTACGCGTCAAAACCCCTACTGCCTTTTCTGTTTAGCCGCCAGTTTCGCCATCGCCCCATGACTCGTCGCTTGATGCGCTGTGTAGCGCGGCACCATGCGCGCATCGTTCCAGCGGCCGGCTGTCATTAATTCAGGCAGGCCGGCACCATTGGCCGCCAAATCCTGCGCCGCGCCGATCCGGCATGAGTGTCCGGATACGTTCGTCTCGTCGATACCCGCGAGCTGCGCGATCCGCTTGAACGTGCGCCGCACGGTCGCCTCCGTCACAGCGCGTCGTAAGCAACGCACACGAGGGCGGCGGCGAAGGCGTCTCGTGGCATCGACGTGTCCAGACGTTCGAGTGCCGGCTCAATATGCTCCCAGCGCAAGGGCCCTTGCTTTACCTGCTCGGTACCGAGCTCACGCACAATGCGTTTGAGCGCCGTCGTCACACTCGCGTGTTTCGTTGGATTAGGGCATTGCCCGAGCCGATGGAGGACGGCAATGCTGTAAATATAGCGGCGAATCGTGGCGACCGTCTTTTCGTTCGCGGCTTGCGCCTCTATAAATTGAACGACGGTTTGCGGCAGCGCGGGTAGAATCGCGGCGTTAACACTCGCGCACCAGCTGCAAAATACCCGCAAATCCGACTCAATCGAACGCTCGGTGCTCGCCGACCAGGTGCCTTTTAACTCGGCGTAGGCGGCGCTCAAGCGATCGCGTACGTCGGCCTCGACCAGCGCCAGCGTGCCGCGCTCAAACAGAATTAATTCCATCGGTTAGCCACCGCTAAAACGCGTGTTCGGGAATAGCCGTTGCCTGCCCCACGCTTTACTTTGTGGAGAGCCTGTCCTGGCTGTGGCTGACTCATTCCTTTCGCCCGAGTCGTGCTGTGCCCCGCAAATTCCGCGTGGGCCGGACCCCGGCTTGTCGTGTCCGTTCCAACTCCTCGCGAAGGGCCACCAGCGCCTTATCCCGCTCCGCCACTAACATCGTTTCGACGGCGCAGGCTTTTTCGGCGTTGCGCAATGCCGCCACCCATTCATCCCGCTGTTTGCGTAACCGTTCCATCTCCCCGACTAAGGTCGCCACCTGATTCCGCGCCTCCGCCACGTCGCGCTTTAAATGCGCGTCGACAATACGATGTTCGGACTGTTCAGTCCGCAAGGTACCCAGCTCCCCGCGTGCCTGCTGCAGCTCCGCTTCCTTGACCAGGCGTCGCTTTTCCTCCTGCGCCAGCTGCGCCACATACTTTTCCTCCAAGCTGGCAGAGCGTTCTAAGACCAACCGAATTCGCTCACGCAGTTCATCACCCTGTTTCAGTGCGCCGTCGCGTCCTGTCGACGTTCGTCCACCGCACACTGCAATTCGACCACATGCGCGACCTCGCGCTGCACCAACGCATTGAGGGTCGCAATTTGTTGTTCGAGATCCATTAAACGGGTGCGCTGACTGCCGTTTTCGG
>JANOTC010000396.1:0-1628 GCA_031416175.1 Gammaproteobacteria bacterium | reverse complement strand
GCGGCAGAGCGATCTGCGCCACGCCCTTGAGCGTCGCATCGGTGCCAGCGGGCGCTTTCCAGACGCCGCGCTCAGCGTCAGTGCGCGAATAGACACCGGCGAGCGTCCCCGAGGGCGCCATTGACCGCGCGCGGAACTGGTCAAGTGGGTCGGCGATCTTGACGGCGGGGAAGTATGTCGCGGCGTTGCGGCTTTGCAGAACTCCGTTGATCCAACTCGCAACGTCGTCCAGCGTCTTTCCCAGCGGCACATCGACGATAAGGAATGCACGGCGGCTCTCACAAAGTTGCGCCGCGTTCTGAATCACGATCTCGGCCTGGGCATCGGCCATATCGAACGTTTCCGGCACACACAAAAGGTTAAACAAGTCCACATCCAGCAGCGCCTGCATCCCAGTCTTGGCGCTAGGGCTACCTATCAATTCGGTTGCGGTGCCACGCGTGCCGTCATTGCCCGGAATGTTTGGAACTACGTCACTCACCGCCACCGGCCGGAACTTCGCATCGCCGGTAACTTCACGCCCACCATTGGCCAAGCCCATGCCAATCAAAGCGGGTAGCTCACCCGTAGCACCCTTACCCAGCACCACGGCAGAGTTCTCGCCGATTAAAAGCGAGCTGAGCTTCAGGCAGGTCGTGCCCGCACTGCCATCCTCGACCGACGATGACGCGCTCAGGCGCGTGCCGAGTCCAGCGCTAGTGATCGCCGCACCGACTGAGGTGACCAGTGCCGTCATGTCGGCGATAGCGCCCAGCCCAAGTTCTAGGCGAAATGGCGTACTGCCATCCAGCGTGCCGGAAATAGTGCGTAGGGCGGGATTGAGCGGGAATATCACAACCTTACTCACCGCAAAACCGGCCTGGTCAAACGTAAGCCCCGCGGCGCGCTGCAGCCGTAATACTTGCGAGGCGCCGTTGACCACAGAAGGCGCAAAAGATGACGACTGCGAGTTAAGCGTGAGGTTGCGATGCGTCTCCAGCACCTGCACCTGACTCACGCCGCCCTGCACTACAAGCTGACTGACGATGAGATTGAACTCGGCGTCAGGATTGCGCACATTGATCCGATCAATGCTCAGACGTAGATTATTGCCCCAGACACCCGGATTGGCGGCCGTGGCGTCGAGCACTGTCGTCGGCGTTGCATCTCCGAGCGCCCAAGCCGCACTGGCGAAGCCGCTCGCAACACGCACCACCAGCGCCTGGGTGCCACCATTGAAAAAGAACTGGCGCACGCCGTAGGACAGCGGGCTCTCGCGGTCGAGGCCACCGTGACTGCGCTCGAAGTCGGCGAAGCTGGATACGAACTCGGCCTTGTTCGGAGTGCCGCGCCGCGTGAATCCAACAAAAGCTGTGATCGACGTTGCAACGCCAGTGATCGTCCTGACACCGCTTGGAACTTCCTCAATGTAGACGCCAGGATAATTAAGAGTTGCGGGCATGTTGTTCCTCCAATCAGTGGGGTCAGGTCAATATTCGCCGAACAGATGGCACTGATGCACCGGCGCGAATAAAACGTCGGATCACCTTCCGCGCGGGGCAAAAAAAGTTGTCCACTGTGGCGCGCTAGTTTCCTAGCCAGCGAAGACAAAGTCTGGGCGGCGTTCCCCTGCAGGCGCGAGACCTCTT
>JANOTC010000395.1:0-2574 GCA_031416175.1 Gammaproteobacteria bacterium | reverse complement strand
GTGACGACGCAAACGTTGGCAACAACGCTAACGCACGGGGCGACACCAGCACCATCGTCACGGTCGGCTTGATGACCGCGTTCTAAGCTTTTAAGTTTTACTTCCATTGAATTCGACGGGGTCTTCGGACCCCGTTTTTTTTTCGCGCTGAATAATCTTTATGAACCTTATCGTCATCACGAATGGCGAGCCAGCTCAAAATATGCTCCAATTGGCGGTTCCTGCAGCATTCGTGAAAAGCCATTCGTGAAAAGTTATGACAACCCTGCGCAAACCCAAACTAATTCTCATTGACCTTGATGGCACCTTAGTCGATAGCGTCCCGGATTTAGCCTGGGCAGTGGATCGTACAATGGAGCAACTCGGTCTGCCAGCGCACGGTGAAAGTCACGTGCGACATTGGGTCGGCAACGGCGTAGAACGTTTAGTCAAACGTGCGCTCACCGGTGAACTGTACGCCGAACCCGACGCGGATTTGTACGCCCGCGCCTACCCGATTTTCTATCGCTTTTATGAAGAATGTAACGGCAAATACAGTTGCCTTTTCCCTGGGGTAGCAGAAGGCCTCGCTGAATTATCTGCACAAGGCTACGCCCTTGGCTGTGTAACGAACAAAGCCGAAGCTTTCACACTACCTTTGTTGAGCAACTTAGGCGTTTTGAATTGGTTTGGTATTGTGGTGAGCGGAGACACCACGCCATTCAAAAAACCACGGCCCGAACCTCTTCTTCACGCGGCTACGTTTTTCGCAACCGATGCGCACGATGCGTTAATGGTCGGCGATTCGATGCACGACGTGGAAGCGGCTCGCAACGCGGGATTTCAAGTTGTTTGCGTGCCTTATGGTTATAACCACGGCGTTGATATTCGGGAAGCGCGGCCTGACGTGATCATTGATAGCCTTGCACTGCTTCCCAATTTATTGGCCGCGACATAACATGTTATATACCGCATACCGCGTATTGCGCTATGGGTGGCGAAGGACGCTCACTCCATTCCAGCAATTTTCGGTCATGATATAAAGCAGATTAGGTGGGCCATATGCAAAAGCCAATTTTCGAACAACTCGCTGCCGCCGGTTACAACCGCATTCCTTTAATGCGAGAGGTGTTGGCTGACCTCGATACGCCGCTTAGCACCTACTTGAAGTTTGCCTATGGCCCTTATTCCTATTTGTTTGAAAGTGTTCAGGGTGGCGAAAAATGGGGTCGCTACTCCATCATCGGCTTACCCTGCGCGCGGCGCTTGGAAGTCATTGGCAACTTGGTCAACGTCGTCAACATAGACACCATTGAAGAATCTCACGACGTTTCGGACCCGTTAGCATTTATCGAAGAATTTCAGCGCCAATTTCGCGTACCAGAAGTAGAAGGCTTGCCACGTTTTACCGGCGGACTAGTCGGCTATTTTGGCTATGACACCATTCGCCACATTGAGCCAAAGTTGCATGCCTGCCCGCACGTAGATCCCATCGGCACACCCGACATTGTGTTGTTAGTCTCTGAAGAAGTGGTCGTGTTCGACAACTTGCGCGGCAAGCTTTATATCGTGGTCCACGCGGACACTGACGCACCGCACGCGTACGAATCGGCTCAGCAGCGCCTATCCGAGCTCGCCGCAAAATTAGCCGACCCCTTAAATCGCCCACGCGATCCACGGCCAATAAAATCTATTGAGGAATTCGACTTCGTTTCTGGATTCACCCAAAGTGGCTATGAGTCTGCGGTGCGTAAGGCAAAGGAGTACATCAGCGCCGGGGATTGCATGCAAGTCGTGCTATCACAACGCATGACGGCCACTTACGAAGGCGACCCGCTTGACGTGTACCGGGCACTGCGTAGTATTAACCCGTCACCTTACATGTACTATCTCGATTTCGGCTGGTTCCAAATCGCCGGATCGTCCCCCGAAATTTTGGTGCGGCTAGAAGACGATGTCGTCACTGTTCGCCCCATCGCGGGCACCCGACCACGCGGTAAAACTGAACAAGAGGACCAACGCTTAGAACGTGAATTATTGGCCGACCCGAAGGAGCGCGCAGAACATCTGATGCTCATTGACTTGGGCCGGAATGACGCCGGGCGGGTTTCGGAAGTGGGGTCAGTAGAAGTGACAGATCAAATGATCGTTGAACGCTATTCGCACGTCATGCACATTGTTTCGAACGTCACAGGCAAGCTGAAACCTGGCCTCACGGCCATGGACGTGCTGCGTGCGACTTTTCCCGCTGGCACTGTCAGCGGCGCACCTAAAGTTCGCGCCGTGGAAATCATCGACGAGCTCGAACCGGTCAAACGCGGCATCTATTCCGGCGCTATTGGTTATTTGGGCTGGAACGGCAATATGGATACCGCCATTGCGATCCGCACTGCCGTTATTAAAGACAATCAACTGTTTTTGCAAACCGGCGCGGGCGTGGTTTATGACTCTGTTCCTACAAGCGAATGGGAAGAGACCTTGAACAAGGGGCGTGCTGTTTTTCGCGCGGCTGCGATGGCTGCTCGTGGGTTGGATAACATTGATTCGCTGCATCGGTGTGGGGCTTTCGTTTGAGTCGGCATGGTTGTGATGGAT
>JANOTC010000394.1:0-8646 GCA_031416175.1 Gammaproteobacteria bacterium | reverse complement strand
ACTTCGCGAGTTGTGCCGAGATGGGAAGCGATTTGTTGCTGAGTCATATTAATTTTCCCGGCCGTCGACGCGCGCGTCAGCAAGAAATTAGCGAGGCGATGCTCTAATTTGTACGAATGAATTTCTTCGAGTTCTGTCATCAAGCGAAACACGATGGTGGAAAACGCCTGGATAGTCATGTTCCTTATTGCAGGTTCGGATTCGAATAGAGTTCTATAAACTTGGCCTGGAATAACGGCGACCTTCGTGGCGGGTCCAGCCTCGACCCAGGCGGGATAAAGTAGATCGTTGAATATACAATTTAATGCGAGGACACAGGTTTCACCTGGATTGATCTGATATAACGTCGCTTCATTTCCATCCGGCGACAAGGCGAAAACCCGCAGATTTCCGCTCACCACGACGTACGCACCCGAAACGCATTGTCCTTTTTGCAACACGGATGTCGTTTTTGAGTAGTAAGAATAACGAAGTCCACGCACCAGCATGTCTTTGCTCGTTTCCGACAAATGTTGAAACGGCTTGATGTCACTCAGAGTGGCGGTGGACTTCGCGTTTTCCAATTCTATCCTGCTACCCTTCAACGCCAAATTTCTTGGCCAGTGTCTTTGTCTCAGCTAGATGATGTTCAAAACCGGGCAACACCTTCTTCACCAATGCTTTCAATTCGCCGTTACTAATCGCGGGTAGCAACGTTGTCTTGATCGCGTCGACCACAGACTGATGAAACGCAACCTCATGCTTCAAGTAAGCTTTGTCGAACTCTGCGCCCGTTTTCGATTGCAAAAAAGCAACGGCCTTTGCATGATCCTCTACACTGGTGTCATTGTCGGGTGGCGTCGGAATGATTTTCAACTTTTTTGCTAGATCACGACCCATTTGTTGCACCGCAACGTGATCGTTGACGACCATTTGTCCAAGTTCCCGAACTTCCACCGAGTTTCCGTATTTCGCACCAAGTAAGCCCGTGTAAACATCAACCGAATTGGCTTGGTCGAAAATGGCAAGCACAGTGGCATCGTCGAGTTTCCCCGCCGCCACCGCGTTTTGGCCCCAAACGGCATGTAGGGCGAAAAAACTTGCGATTAAGGCAGATTGTTTGTAATTCATACGCTTGCTCCTTTTTGTGGCACTACGAATGTGTAGCGTGTACTAAGGATGCGCTTCCGTGCGGGCGTCGATATGTAGCAAATGTTACTTTTGAAATTGACAGGTCGCAACGGTTTCTAACTAAGTGCCAGATAGTAGGTGCTGGACCCAGTTGGACGCCTTTTAAAATGAAGTGGTTTGGCGTCGTCCATCACGCCACATCCCGCTGAAACTGCTCCATACACGCCCCCATTTTCTTAAGCGTGGTACGCTGAATTTTGAGTAACATTTCAAAGCTAACTTCAGGCAACGCGAAACGGCGTGTCAATTCAGATTGAATACGCGTCACTAAGTGGGCCGTCGCTTCGGCGTCGGCTAAAGCGCGATGAAAGCGGCCTGTTGTGGGTAACTGAAGCGATGCGACTAAACTGCTCAAGCGATGATTCGGGGCCTCCGGGAACGCGCGTCGCGACAATAACATCGAACAGGCAATTTCTTGGGTGCGGTCGCGTTGCAGACGTCGCAACTCAACATCCCAAAATTTTCGATCAAACGCTGCGTTGTGTGCGATCAACGGATGATTGCCGACAAAGTCGGCGGCTTCACGCATAACTAGGTCAACTCTTGGCGCATGTTTGATCATATCATTCGTTATTCCCGTAAACGCGACAATGTCGGCGGGAATACGTACGCCTGCGTTCATTAAGCTCTGATAGCGATCAATGATCTTGCCATTCTTAACGAGCACGACGCCGATTTCAGTAGGTCGGGCGCCGTAGTCAGGTGATAAGCCTGTCGTTTCAAAATCAATAATAGCCAATGTTTGCATGTTAGATACTTACCACTTAAATGTTATATTGGAACACCGTCGTCATGTCGTTTCCTTAGAACCATGCATGCAGTGCCCGTGAAAGACCAAATCTTAGACTATCCACAGTCGTTTGCGAAAGCTTTTGGCAATGAAGTACACTCCGAGGCTGAAATGGTACGCACCTCTTTGCCTGCCAACCCCGTTGCCCAAGGCTACCTAAGGTATCTTGCATGCCGCAGACTGGTCGCCAGTCGCCTGCAACCTGCACGTTATTGGGTCTGATTGATTATTTATAGCAAAGAGCAAATTATTATGAGCACTCCACTAGTAGGTGTCGTCATGGGCAGTTCAAGCGATTGGGACGTGATGAAGCACGCAGCCGAAATGCTCAAATCGCTGGGTGTGCCATTTGAAACCAAAGTTGTCTCTGCCCATCGCACACCTGATCTGTTATTTGATTACGCCGAGAAGGCGGCTAGTCGAGGCCTAATCTGCATTATTGCGGGCGCCGGCGGGGCTGCGCACTTGCCTGGAATGTTGGCTGCCAAGACCACACTACCCGTATTGGGTGTGCCTGTGCCGTCAAAGTATCTTAAAGGCATGGATTCCCTTCTTTCCATCGTGCAAATGCCTAAGGGCATACCGGTTGCCACCTTTGCAATAGGTGAAGCTGGCGCCGCCAATAGCGCGCTGTTTGCCGCCGCCATGATTGCAATCCATAACCCTGCCCTGACCCGCAAGCTAAGCGAATTCCGTGAAATGCAGGAAGCCACCGTTTTGGCAATGAGCCTGCCCGAGGTTGAATAACATGGGGTTGGACGGAATGATTCTGCCATACGCAACGTTGGGCGTACTCGGTGGCGGCCAGCTCGGCCGACTGTTTACGGTGGCAGCGCGCACTATGGGTTATCGTGTGACGGTGCTCGACCCTGATGCCAACAGTCCAGCGGCAGAACTTGCCAATGAGCATATCTGCGCTGCGTTCGACGATCTTACGGCACTGGAAAAAATGGGGCGTGCTTGCGCCGCGATAACCACCGAGTTTGAAAACGTCCCAGAGAAAAGCCTCCACTTTCTGGCCCAGTTCTGCCCGGTTAGGCCGTCAGCAAGAGCGGTTGCCATCGCGCAAAATCGTATACTTGAAAAAACCTTCTTGCGTGACAGCGGCTTTGAAACGGCTTCCTTTGCTGCTGTAAACACATTGGATGACTTGGGTATTGCCCTGTCTACCGTTGGAACGCCAGCCCTACTAAAGACTAGCCAGCTTGGTTATGACGGCAAGGGTCAGGCAACAATTAACAGCCTCGCGGAAGCGATTGCTGCATTTGAACGCATGGGCAGAATACCCTGCGTGCTCGAACGGCGGCTTAACTTGGAAACTGAAATCTCTGTTGTCGTCGCGCGTGGCACCGATGGCAAAACAATTGCGTATCCCGCAGCCGAAAACAGCCATGTGGGCGGCATTCTCGACCTCAGCGCGGTTCCAGCGCGGGTCAGTAACAAACTTGCGCAACAGGCCTCGAAAGGTGCCCAGGCCGTGGCGGATAAACTGGATTATTGCGGCGTGATGGCGGTGGAGTTTTTTGTGGTTGAAAACGAGCGCCTGCTGATTAACGAAATTGCTCCACGCCCGCACAACAGCGGCCATTACACAATGGATGCCTGCCTGGCCTCGCAATACGATCAACAGGTGCGTGCGATGTGCGGTTTGCCGTTAGGTGATACCACACTGTTGGC
This sequence comes from Gammaproteobacteria bacterium, assembly GCA_031416175.1. Classification (GTDB taxonomy): domain Bacteria; phylum Pseudomonadota; class Gammaproteobacteria; order S012-40; family S012-40; genus JANOTC01. The sequence continues at coordinate 5,009 of JANOTC010000394.1, read as the reverse complement.
GCCGGTGGCGATGGTGAATATTTTGGGTGATAACTGGCGTGATGGAAAGGCCCCGGCCTGGGATGCCGTATTAAGCGAGCCACGCGCAAAATTGCATCTGTATGGCAAACGCGAAACGCGAACGGGACGCAAGATGGGGCACTTTACCTGTATCGGCGACAGCGTGCAGGAAGCAACAATGCTAGCGCGTGATATTCAGAAGAAATTGCTTGGGTGAGCAAACCCAAGGAATAGTGGTTTGGTACAGTAGTTCCTCGATTACCCGAACCCGTAGGAAGACTGAGCGGAACCCAATTTTCTTTTCAGCGATGCTCCACTGGCTTCGGTTTAGTCTTCGCCATCGGACTCTGGGTGATGATCCTTGTCGCGCGCGGCCTCAATGGCTTGTGAATAGAGCCGCGTATGGCGCTCGCGCAGCGCTGCCGGCAAGTGGCTCGGTAAATGGGCATGGGGCTTCCACGCCGCAAAGACTTTTTCATAAAGACCTTGCATTCGACCGCTATCCCAGCCCGTGCAAGTTTCCGTTTCAGGTAGAATGCCAAATACCCAAGCATCGCGTACCACGCGCCCGAGTTCGGTTAAGCCGTCGGCTTCGTCTTTTACGATGCCGGCATAATTTATCTGTTTCATGCGTTAACTACAATTTTGCTATACAACTACGGTAATTGTTGCATTCATTTTTATGTATGTAAATCGTAAATATTATTAATTATGAATTTGGATTAACTCAACTTACACTAACACGAGCAACAAACGGGGTGTGGTGGCTATGGCGTGGTATTTGTTTTTTGCGGTAGCAGGGTCAGGTTTAGCGCTTGATCAGCCTGCGCGCTTGTTCTGCTCAATTAGCGGCTCACGCATGCTTAACGCCTTTCCGGCACTCGCATCACGCCTGAATCAGACTCGTCTCCAAGATGTCTAACCCGTCTGGCGTTTTTGAAAAACCACAAAATGGCATCAATGGTTTAAAGCACTGGCGCTTCGACATACTGGCGGGCCTGCAAGTGGCCTTGGTGTCGCTGCCGTTATCGCTGGGCATTGCCATCGCGTCCGGTGCTCCCCCGGTCACGGGCCTGATTTCGGCCATAATTGCGGGCCTGATTTTCCCCTTTCTGGGCGGTGCCTACATGACCATCAGCGGGCCTGCAGCGGGACTCGCCCCAGCCTTGCTGAGCGGCATGCTCATGCTCGGTGGTGGCGACCTCGCGGCCGGTTATCCGCTGCTGCTGGTGGCTATCTGCCTCACCGGGTTGATACAGATTGTACTGGCCTTTTTCAAAGCGGGTCGCTTTGCGTTGTTTTTGCCCGTCACGGTAGTCGAGGGGATGCTGGCGGCGATCGGCATCATGATTATCATCAAGCAGGTACCCGCGCTGCTGGGTGCATTAGCGCCGCCCGCTAAGAGCATGCTGGCGACCATTGCGAATTTGCCAACCACTATTCTAAGTTTCGATCCGGCCATCGCGTTGATCGGTGGAATCTGCCTTTTTCTAATGTTCTACTTGAACCGAACGCGCCATGCCTGGTTGCGCAAGATTCCTGCGCCGTTGTTGGTAGCCGGTATCGGCGTCGGCTTTGGCTACTTTCTGCAACTGGACGCCAAGTACCTGATCTCTATGCCGCAAAATATCATTGAGCAGGGCATCACTTTGCCTGCCTTTGATACAGTGTGGAACCGCAGCGAACTGTGGTGGAGCGTATTGATGGTGGTGATCACACTCACCCTGATTGATGGCATTGAATCGCTAGCAACTATCGCGGCCGTAGACAAAATTGACCCTTACCAGCGCAAGTCAGATCCCAATATCACGTTGCGCGCGATGGGCGTATCAAACACCCTCTCTAGCCTGTTTGGGGGGCTAACCATTATCCCTGGCGGCGTCAAGAGTCGCGTCAACATTGACGCCGGCGGGCGCACTTTGTGGGCTAATTTCTATAATGCGGTGTTCCTGATCGCGTTCCTATTCCTTGCCAAAGATCTGATTGGCCGCATTCCGCTGGCGGCCATCGGCGCGATTCTGGTGTATGTCGGCTGGCGGCTGTGCGAAATCCGTGTGTTCAGCAAGACTTTCGCCATCGGCCGCGACCAGATTGTGATTTTTGTGGCAACAGTAGTGGCGATTCTTGTCACCGACCTGTTGGTCGGCATCCTAATTGGAATTGCGGCGGAGATCGCGCTGCTGGTCTACCTGCTCACGCCGTCGTTTCGGGCGGTGTTGACCGGACGTTTCACTTTTACGCAGTCGCTGCGCGTGTGTGGACGTAATTTCGCCGATTTATTTCGCAGCCCAGTCATTAAGGTGAAGCTAGAGCAGCGCGCAGGACGTCCACACTACCGCATCTCATTTGGTTCTATCGTGTGTTTCAATTTGCTCGCATTCGACAAGGCCTTCCGCTCCATTCCGCTGGACGCGGGTATCACCCTTGCGGTCACCGAATCAGGCCGCATCATCGACCACACTGCGATGGAATATTTACACCAGATCCAAGAAGTTTGTTTGCATGCGGGTCGCCCATTCGAACTATTGGGCCTCGAAAATTTTCACCAATTCACCCGCCATGCCTTATCGACACGGATGCAAGACACTAAGTTAGTGAAGGAAAAGGCGCGGATGTCCGAGCGCGAGCACCAAATGGCCGAGGTGGCGCGGACTTTTGATTTGCAATACACCCCCGGTGCGGTCGGTATGCTCAACGCTCACAACATTGTCTATTTGCGGCGCGGCAGCAATCGCCAGGAGAGCAACGTCATAACGGGAAGTTATCGTGGTTGCCAGGTTAAGCTCTTTGACTACAGTCACACGGCAGCGCCAGATTACTACTCGGAGCACCACCATACGCTGATTCTGGTGAACCTTTGCGCGCGCGGGGATGCCTTGCCCAACCTCGCCATTACGTCCGGAGGGTATCTGGAGCGCTATTTGATCGAGTATCAGGAAACGAATTTTCCAGCGGGTGTGCCGCATTATCGGTTATATGCTCAAGACCCCGTCATCGCTTTAGAATTTCTGGGGCCACATTTCGTGCAATTACTGCGTGGTCACACGGATTATTACATTGAGATTCATGACAACGTTTTACTCGCCTTCCGTCCGAACCAAGAGCTTGAATCGCCTGAAGCGATTGCGTCACTCGTGGCTTTCGCCGACGCAGTATGTCACGCTTTAAAACCGGCTACGGCGAAGTAACCGGTTATCGGCCTGTTCAATCACGCGGGTGTTTGTTGGTCGCAGATTCGACAGGTCGCGGAATCGTGATGAGCGTGGCACCCTCAGCTAAAACGAATTCCTTGAAAGCTTGGGCTGCAGCGGAAAAGCGTTTGCCTTCCCGATGCACGACGTACCATTCCTTGACAATAGGAAATCCCTCCACGTTGAGCAGCACTAGGCGCCCCAGCTTTAGCTCCATTTCCAGCGTGTGAACAGAAACAATGCTGACGCCGAGCCCAGCCATTACCGCGTGCTTAATCGCCTCGTTGCGGCTCATTTCCATCGTCGACGCTATGGTTTCGCCGCGCTCCACCAAAAAGTGTTCAAGGGCATTGCGCGTGCCTGAACCCTTTTCGCGCACGATGAATCTTTCTTCGAGCAACCGTTGCAACGGAATCTGGCTTCTCTGCGCCAGGGGGTGGTCGGGTGGGGCAATGACCACCAAGGGATTGCTCATGAACGAACTTGACACCAATGGCATGCCCTTCGGTGGGCTGCCCATGATTGCCATGTCCGGGATGTTGTCGGATAATTCCTTCAAAATCGTCTCGCGGTTGGTGACATTCAAACTGAGAGTAATGCCGGTATGCTTTTTGCAAAATGAGGCGAGCAGATATGGAGCGAAGTATTTCGCTGTACTGGTCACAGAGATAACTAGATTGCCGCGCTGGAGACCCTTCATCCCCTCCAGTACGGTGCGGATATCCGTGAACTGTTGAGCAATGGTGCGACTGAAATCGTACATTTCTCGCCCTGCCTCCGTGAGGGAGATTTTTTTCCCCAGGTGCTCAAACAGAGGCATGCCCACATCTTCTTCAAGCTGTTTTAACTGTGTTGAAACAGCAGGCTGTGTTAGGTGCAATTCTTCAGAGGCGCGGGTAAAGCTTGAGTTGCGAGCAACTGCTTCGAACAACTGCAGCTGCCTGAGGGTAAAGTTTTTCATACTATGTGCTGCTAACGGGGGGTGACACATTGGATCATACACAATTATGTATGCAAACAATAATAACTATTAATTATCAATAATCATACTATGTGTCTATAGTAATTGCTAACTGCACGGTCTGGGTGGGCCAAGCGTACCGACGTTTTGATTATGGCTTTCTGCTGAAAGGAGATAGTAATGAGTGTAAAGAAATTTAGTGCAGGTGTTAAAGAATATCGGCAGAACTACTGGATGCCAGATTATCTGCCCCTGGATACCGATATCTTGGCTTGCTTCAAGATTACCCCGCAAGCGGGCGTGGATCGTGAAGAAGTCGCTGCCGCTGTGGCAGCCGAATCTTCTACCGGTACCTGGACCACAGTGTGGACCGATCTATTGACCGACATGGATTACTACAAAGGTCGCGCCTATCGAATCGAAGACGTACCTGGTGATGATACCTGTTTCTATGCTTTCGTGGCCTACCCGATCGACTTGTTCGAAGAAGGGTCCGTGGTCAACGTATTTACCTCATTGGTTGGTAACGTGTTCGGCTTTAAGGCGCTACGCGCCCTGCGCCTAGAAGACGTGCGCTTCCCAATTGCTTACGTGAAAACCTGCGGCGGACCGCCTCACGGTATTCAGGTTGAGCGCGACAAGATGAACAAGTATGGCCGTCCGCTCTTGGGCTGCACCATTAAACCTAAGCTTGGCCTGTCCGCGAAAAACTATGGTCGTGCGGTGTACGAAGTTCTGCGTGGTGGTCTGGATTTCACCAAAGACGACGAGAACATCAACAGCCAGCCGTTCATGCGTTGGCGTGACCGCTTCCTGTTTGTGCATGACGCAACTTTGACAGCGCAGAACGAAACCGG
>JANOTC010000393.1:0-8390 GCA_031416175.1 Gammaproteobacteria bacterium | reverse complement strand
GAAAAACGCATACGACATGGCACTCGTTTGTAGCGAGAGTCCACAGATTTCCACAACGAGCCTAGAAAAGGAGCAAAACGCCATGCCACCACCTGCAGATCTAACAGGCGGAGAAAATGCAAATAAACACCTCCAGGTTTGGAGCGGTCAAGTCAATGTGTTGACAGGCCATCAAAACCGCTCAAAAGCCAAAACATTCACCAGCTTTATCGAGATTTACGAGCAGACTTCCCACGATCCGGGGCTGCACCAACTCGCACGGCAACGCGGAATTCAACCGCGCCGCCGCCACGAAGGGCAAGTGGCGCCTGCCAATCCAGGCAACAATAACGTTGCGTACTATGCTACCCACGGAATGGAAGCCGCCAAAATGGCTAGCGAGTGGATTACAAGTAAATGGGAAGAAACGGTTAATACGAATCAAAACTATTGGGTGCGCGGCAAGAAGCAGACTCTAACATGGCAGGCCAAGGTGCGGCCAAATGGTTTCAGCTACGAAATTACCTTATGGTATGACGACTCGGACATTTACACGGCTTTTCACTGTTACGAGCAATGACTACCGTCCTGTTCAATTGTCGCACGAACCGGTTACCCTCGAAGGCGATCACCTCACGGCTAAATATGGAGATCCACGATGCCCGATTTGGATGATTTTCGGACCAAACTCGCCTCGGACGCAGCCGTCGCGTTCAAGGACTATGTTATGCACTTCGACGAAATGAGCCTTGATTACGCAGACGACGGCAATGGACAGCTCGTCCCCGACGAGTTCAAAGTCATCGAAATTGTTTTTGAGTTTGTCCTGCCCAACGTCATCATGATGCGCGCCAAGAGAGAAGGCGATATCGGCGGCCGCGAGATCTCATATCTGCCATGGAAGAAGGCGGACTTTGGCGGATCGGCGCGGGCAAGTCTTGATGGCTCTGGTCCCCGTTATTTTTCCACGTCCCAGATCGACGGATGTCGATTTACGATTCAATATGGCGATGAGAGCCGCAAAACATGCACTGTTTTGCATTTGGCCGGAGATGTCAGCGGCGGGAAGAAACCAGAGGGATCGGCAACACGTGACGGTCTGGAAGCACAAGGATTGCCTAACGGCGCCGATCCACTGCTCCGTCGGCGATACTCCATCGGGCAGATGAAACCCGCGAAATTCAAACAATTGAATACTGGGACCACGCAGTACTACGACGGGGGAAAAACAGCCGTTTTCGGGTATCGCAATTCGTCTGGCGCCTGGGTTTTCTATGGTGCTGAAGAGAAATTTGACAGCGGCTCAGGTCTAAAAAATCTGGTCACAAAGCAGGCGGTGACCGGACCGATAAACAATAACGCCAATCTCTGATCGAAACGGAGGGCGCCAGAACGATATTGCCGCGTTTGCAACTATAAAGTGTATAGAGAATACGGCGGCGATGAGAGGATGGGCGTTCTTCAGCTTGCGCCCAACGACGCGGCACGTCGTTGCGCAGCAATAGTCCACGCTCAACGTCAGAGACTGATCTGTGGGTCGACCGGATAGGTCAACAGCTATTCTTTTGGCGGAGTCTAATACCGGTTAGAACGCCACTTCATGCGTTTCCAGTAACCGCCCGACGCGGGCGCCTTCCTTGTCCTGACGAACACTGAAAAGAAACGTGGTCGCGCTGGTCTTTTCAACACACGATAGAAAGGCGAGGCTGATTTCTCCACCCATAGTATCGAGTTGTCCGCCCGTGGGGTAACGGCAAATCACCTGGGCAGGGTTGCGGGTGTAATAGTCGGCCGGACCAAATTCACGCACAACGCTGTTGACCTTGGCTTTGTTCCAGAAGTGCCGAGGAGGTATCGTGGTTGTCACCATTCCACTGTAGGCATGAACGCCCGTCACCTCGTTGACTCCGGTTTTGTACAGATAAAACACGCAGCCTGAGAAGTTGCCGGTATAAACGTAGCCGGGCAAAGTCACTGCGCCAATCGCCGAAACCGAGTCGATCGTGCGGATATCAATGCAGTTGTTATCAACCGAACTGTTGTCCACCCGTGTCATGGTAATGATGTTGTCGGTGGTGGACGCCGTTAGTCGGAGTTTGGTGTAACAGTTTTGGACGACCTGATCTTTGGTATTGGTGTCGATCATCTTGGAATCACCCGTACCGCTGGCGAATTTCACCAGCCCCTTGGCGTCCAGAATGGTGGCGATATCCGTAGTTAGTAGTGTAATGGGGTGATGCTCCTGTGGTGGGTGGCGCACAATCTCGCCCCAGCGGGTAAGACTCACGGCGTAGTCGCAAAATGGTACCTCCCCGTCAGAGCACAATCAATGAGGCTATGAACGAAAGTATTATGAAAAGGGGTGCCTGCTTAAAAGGACGGACTCCATGTCACACGACGTCGACTTTACTACTGGCAATACATACCTTGCTGGGATCAAATCCCTTAGACCAGATCGGATTTCGATCTACGCCGCTAACTTTTTCCGGGGCTAGGGCTTTCCAGCTCGCACACGCGGTCAAAGATAACCATCGAGAGATGCGCGCACGCGTTTTTCACTGCATTCCAATCATGCCATCGGGGAGCAAGATTTTTGTATTCCGACAGACCCGGCGTAACATCGTCCAAATCGTAGGGCAGCGGGTTCGCAAGCTGAACCTGCAGCTGTTGCAAGGGCGACTCGCCACTCTTCTGTTCATAGAGCCTATCGAAGGACTGCAATGCCAGCGCGGCCCTCTCGTCACCCAAATGAACGCCAAGTGCCACAAAATCGAGATAGTCTCGCGTGGCGTTGCGCTTTAAGATCAGAACTCCCTTGATGCGAAAGATTTCCGCCTCGGTTGGCACCGTGAGCCGTTCACCGTTGTAATCAAGAATCATCGTTTCCAAAGGCTCATCGCGAATGAGCTGTCGTATACCTGTTTCGATTCCGTCGAGGCTGCCAAGAATCTGCACCGGACGCTGCACACGTGCCGTTTTCCAACCTGCAACTGACTCCAACTCTGCAAGAACGGCATCGAACCGCACGCGAAGATCGCTCAAAATATGATCCGCATCCCGAGAGAATCGGTGCTTGGCGTGAATGGCTGATGCAGTACCACCAACCAAAACCGCGTCCGGCAGGATCTTTTGTAGGCGTGCCGCCGACGAAAGCACTAACTCCCAATCAGGAAGCGGCGCGGTGTTCTTCGGCATAGTGCATCCAAAAATGGTAACGCTGGGCGTAGGGGTCGATAAGATGCGGTCGACAAACCCGCTGCACTTTCTCTAGTAACAACGGATCGCCAAGCGCAGTTTGGCGTAAATCCGCCCAATCCCGCCAACGGCCACGCGAAATAATATCGTCGATGGCGGCGAGAGTGAATTGCTGATGGGTGAGGTGGCGGTGCAACATGTTAACCGATCGACTGCCATGGGTAATTTCTCGAACAATCATAGTGCGCGAGACTAGGAAGCGCAACGCGCGGTAAGTTGTTATTCCGTATGCGCACTTTGCGATACCATTGTCAAAGCCCGATTCCACGGGCGTTTCCGCTCATAAATAAACCCAAATATATTGTCATTTCCCATTAGAATCCTTGCGGTCACTCTGGATGACTGGTAAGTTTCGAGTCACCCAATACGCGGCGCCGCGATTATAATCTCGCTCGCATTCTATGCCTCCGGATAATTGCGGCCCGCGCGGTACAAACGCGAGAATTACAACTATCTCGTCGTGGCATTGGCGGATATTTTCCCACAGTCTGCCTATCCGCCAGCCCGGCGAAGTGATCGATGCTCTTGCGCCCGGTGTAGGCATCCAGGATCTTCTGCTGGTGCGCGTCCGTCAGTTAATTCTTGTTGCCATTGCGTACGAACGTGGCGGAGGCATCAACCTTAGAAAGAAACCTCAAGAACAGACCACCGTTTGCGTAATCATTTTTCCACTTCCCAGTCTTCCAGCTTCAAGTCTGCAATGCGCGAGAATTCGCCGATGTTGTGCGTTACCAGAATACAGCCATTGGCCAGTGCGATAGCGGCAATCTGTAAATCGTAGGGGCCGATTGGTGTGCCTTTTCGTGCAAGGTCGGCGCGGATTTCGCCGGATATGTGCGCGGCTTCGCCATCAAATGGCAAACTGCTGAAACTGGCGAACAGGGCAGCCAGAACAGCAAGATTGGCTTCGCGTCTCGCGCTCTTGTATGCGCCGTAATACAGTTCAGCCTTGACTACATCACACAACACAATTTGCGCTGGCGAATGCGAAGAAAGTTTAGTCTTGACGACGGATGGCGCCGGATTGAGATGATTGATCCAGACATTGGTATCCGGCAGGTACAGCATTATTTTAGTTCCAGCCGTTGCTCATATTCGCCCTGCGGTTCCCGAACAAGGTTGCCGCCCTGCCATGCCCCGGCTGTTCTCGCCCACACGCTTTTTGCATCAGCTTGCCCGGAATCCTTTGTATCAGCCGCCTCGTCCAACAGGAGCAAGACTCTGACTGGCTGGCCTTCTACCAAATGGAGAGCCTTGGGCACGGTGATCTGCCCATGTTCAAGTTGTGAGTTGAATTCGATAGCTTTCATGATGGCCTCCATAAATTTGCGGCGGAGGATAGGAACTATAAACCGCCTTTTCCCAAAAATCCACATCTATGCTCCGTGAACTCGGCGCCAAAAAACGCCGAGAAGGGTCGGCCAAGGAGGTTGTTCGACGTGTTCTTGGGCTTCGTTGGACAGGACCGGAACGCGAGGAGCTGTCTTTCTCTCCCGCTAACGGCCATTTTCGTTTTAGATGCGGCCTAGCCGCCTTACATGCCTTAAAACTTCCTCTTAATCTCCACCGCAAATACGCTTCGCGTTCTATACCGCATCCTGATCATAGATCACGTTAAGTACCTATGCAAAAGTAATCGATGGATCCCGGCGAGTTCCTCCAGCCGCTGTTCACTGGCGGTTGTAACGGTTCGACCGCACTGAGTGGAACGGTGAATCTAACCTCGGGAAATCGGCGTCAGGCCACGACGGCTTCCTCGAACAAGTCGCTACAATGTGTTGGTCTCGCCTGCTCAAATTCTGTCCCCGCAACAGTCGTCTGTTACGTTGGGGCCAGCGTTTGGCTAAGCAACGCCACAAACGAAGATGCCTGCTCGACCGCCCATGCCGCATCCTCGCCCGAAATCGGATCGCCTGTGTAGTCGGCGAGGCGACGCAAGCGCTCTACTTTATTGATTGCGCTACCCGCTTCGGAGGCGAGCAGATTGGCTTTCACGAGATGTAGGCCAACCGCACCAATCAGCCCGCTATGTTTTTTTGGTCCCCCCTCGGGAGAGATTGCGCCGGCAACAATCAGTCCGGCGTGAGCGGCATCAAACATCGCATAGTATGCACGGTTGCAGGCTCCCTCAGTATCGCCGCTGGCGAGTAGCAATTGCGCGGCAGATAAGGCTCGATCAGCCTTGCCCATTTAGTCAGATGCCGTCATGCTCACAATTTGATACCTTCACGGCAAATGATTTCAATGAGCGCTGGATTGCTGAAGTGCTCTGGATGCTCCATCTCGTCCTCCCACAAAGGAAGCGCCTCAATGAGCACTCCGGTATCCAGCATGACCTCAAATGCTATCCCAGCCATGTCCATTGCGACCGTGGTTTGCCGCTCATGTTCACCGGAAATGACAATCGCAATGTCCGCATCGCTGTCCGCACGATGGCTGCGGCGCGCACGGCTACCGAATATAATAGCCTGGCTGACGGCATAGCGCGGTCGGATACGGGCCATAAACGCTTGCGTCGCTTTGGACGTCTCAGGATCCAGCATTGTATTTTTCATTGTCAAACTCGCTCATGTCCGCTGTCGCCGCCACCTTCGCCTGCGCGCGTTTGGCCTTGAGATAACCGACAAAATCCAGCACCTCGCGGGCATCGACTTCAGGCAGTGTCCGCACTTTCTCAACAATTTTTTCCATCGTATTCATGGCCGGAATCCATTATCCAGTCTTCTTGAGTCTAGCCTAGCCGGAAAGCATGGCTATTCGGTCCTGAGGAATGAAAATGCGTGCGTCTATTTTGATTCCTAATGTGCCCCTGCATGGTTCATGTGTCTTAACGGCGACGGTTGCTTATGCGCGCATCACGGCGCGTTGCACTCGCGGGCGCTTTTTCTTCGCCGCTTGCCACAAATCATACGCTACCTGCCCGCGCAACCAGGTTTCCGCGCTGGGGCCGCCTTCCGCTGTTGCCAGCCAGGCTTCCAGGCGCAAAGCCATATCGGCGGAAATTCCCGCACGTTCGTTAATCACGCGGGATAACTGGACCCTGGATACGCCAAGCTGTCGCGCAGCCTCGGCCACTGAAAGCCCCAGCGCGGGCAATACGTCTTCACGCAAGGTTGCCGCCGGATGTGGCGGATTAAACATTTTTGCCATATACGCCTCTCAATGTCAGTCCTGATAATCCACCATAAATGCGCGAACGCCTTTGTGGCGGAAAGTCTTTATCATAGAATAAGTGTATCTCGCTATGATACAGATGACAAGTTAAGCCGTATTAATCGCTGGCGCTATTAGGTGTGAAACACCGCTGGTGAGGCTGAATTTGCTTGCCAAAGCAGGCCAGCCGACCTGAACTTGAGCAGTGGGCCGATCAGATTTTGGACGCGGGCAGTCTGGACGCGGTTTTTTCAGTAAGCGGCCCCGCTGTTCGCGCAGCGGTGTTGCGTAGTTTTGCGTAGTTCGAGCATTTTTCCCTAATCCATGTGGTCGATGAACCACTACTTGGACATTTTCAATGCTGTTGGAAAACGCGAAACGGTGGGCTCTAGAAGATCCCGAAAAATTTGATGAACTGATTGCTCATGTTAGTGAAAGGGCGGCGAATGCCAGTAACGTTGCGCCCGAATCCGCCGTGACGGCGATTTTTGTCTGGGCGTTTCTCGCTCAAGAAAACGCCGCTTCTTCCCCCCTCTAGTCCCAATCGCACTGGGGTCACCGTTACCCTCGGCTACCGAAGTCTTGTTGCCGGCCGCACGTTTTTAAAGTGGGGCCACGCGGTCTGCAAAATGCCTCCCGCAAAAAGGATCGAGATGATCCGGCTCGGTGTGAAAGTGACGCTTCTGGTAGGCGCCGGCCAGTACTACGGGCTACCCCAGACGAAGATCTCAAAACTGCTTGGCGTCTCCGATGCAACCGTTACCCGGAAGATCAAGTCCGGCGGCAAACTGGGGCCCATGGAGTCGGAGCGGTTGGCGCGAATTGCGCTGATTGAAGCCGAGGCGGAGGAAACCTTCGGTTCTCCGGAATTGGCGAAGCGTTGGATGCTCGAAACCAATCTTTCCTTGGGGGAACCACCTCTGTCGCTGCTTGATACCGACACGGGCGCAGACGAGGTTAGAAAAGTCCTTGCCGCGATCGCCTATGGCGGCGTGGTTTAATGTTTGCTTGGCGAATCGCGAAAAGAGCCTACGCGCTTGATCGTTCCGGATTCGGTGCCTGCATCAAAGGGCAGCGCTGGAACAGTGCCAATATTCGCGCGATCTATGCCGGCCTCACGCCCGAGATCGCGGCCCTGGAAAAACTTGTGCATGCGGGTTCGATCCTTCCAGCCGATCTTGTTTTCGTTCGGTTCGAATTGCCCGACGACCTTACCCTATACAACAGCCCCGACCCCAGTGTGCTGCCGATGGGTTGGGATGCTATTCCAGGATCGCCTGCTGCCGCAGTTTACGGGGACGCGTTCCTGTCAAAAGGGGAGCGCCTCGGCCTGATAGTCCCTTCCGCAGTGATACCCGAGGCGCGAAACATTGTTATCAACCCACGCCACCCGAGCATGGGCGAGGTGAAAATGGTCGTCGTTCGTGATTTCACGTTCGATCCCAGGCTGCGCACTTAGCCTGGGCGAAGGCATAAACCAACCCCCACGAACCATCTCGAAGCGCCCGCGAGTGGAAAGCTTAATTGCGTCGTCACGGCAATCGACGGCTGGACAAATCCTGGATCCGGGCAAGGCGGCGGGGTCAAGCGCAAATGGAGCCAAGCGACGGTGAAACCCAGTTGACCCAGCGTGCGCGTCGGCCTATGCTTAAGCATAGGCCTTTAATGGGGGGTGTAGAGCATGGGCTCCGAACGACACGTACGACTTTTCAGGAACGGGCGAAATCAGGCATTACGCATTCCTCGCGAATACGAACTTGATGGAGATGAAGCCATTATTCGCAAAGAAGACAATCGACTCGTCATCGAGCCGGTCGCAAAACGGGGTCTATTATCCGTTCTCAGTGGATTGACGCCGTTAGCCCATCTTTGTCATCAGGCACTACAAAGTCACGTAAAAACAATAAGTTATAAAAATAAAAAACGCGTTATGGCACTACATTATTTTCATCTCTAAAATAATGGCCTATATCTGACATAAGTAAAGTGCGCTTAAACAATCG
>JANOTC010000392.1:0-8428 GCA_031416175.1 Gammaproteobacteria bacterium | reverse complement strand
CACCCACACCGGCGCGAACGCCTGTGGTCCATTCACGAAGTAACCGCGTATTGAATCGCCGTTCCTCGTTGCCAAAGTAGGCCTGCCGTTGGCCTTGGGGCGACAGCAGGGGCAGGTTGATGGTGTGGACGTATAACTCGGCGCCAAAGTGATTGTGGCGCGACAAGAAATACGGATGACGGAACCACGCCACGCCGCCCTGGTTGCCATCCATGTTTTCGTATTGCGCACCGGCTTCAAGCAACCGATTGAACGCATTAACTTCGTAAGCCCCGGCATTGAGCAGCGAAGTCCCGCCGCCTTGTTTGTATTTAAAGATTGGAATGAGCGAGAATTTGTTGCGCGCATGAACGGTAAGGTGGCGCGCTTGGCCATCTTCTCTCACTTCTCCGCGTACGTCATAGAACAATTCGGTGTTGCGCAGACGCTGCAGGTCATTGTCCCATGTCGCCTGGTCAAATGATGCACCGACGTGGGTGTCGAGCAGTTGCACGACGACGTTTGAGTCGGTGCGTGCACCAGATACGCTAATTGTTTCCACCGTCGCTGCATGAAGGTGAGCACACAGTAGAAACAGCGACAAGGCGACTAAGGCGCGGGCTTTATTTTGGGAAGCATAAATAGATAACATGGACTTTTTCGATTGAGTGAAATGACGCATATGGGGTCCACTATAGTCCTTTGGTTAAACACCGCAATTCTCAGCGTCGTATCTTGCGCGTGGACGCCTGTACATAGCGGTCGACTTTATAATTCATGGGCGATTCTTCGTACTGTTCTCAAATGGGTTGAGTAAGGGCACGTCGAAACGCGCAAAGTCTCGTGTATTTCGGGTCACCACGATTAGGTCATGCGCCTTCGCGCAGGCAGCGATCATCGCGTCCTCATACACCGTGTTGGATTGTTTGTGCATTAATTTCGCCCAAATCCGGAAGGTGGCTGCGTCCATTGGCAGGACGTTGTAAGCGGCGGCCACTTGATCGAGCCAGGCTTCTAGGACAGCTGCCTTGGCGGCATCTTGCTCACGCGTCATCTCAATGCCGGTCTGGATCTCGCCAAGCGTCACCGCGCAAAGATGAAGGTCGACGTCCGGGACGCTTTCAAGCCACGCGACCACCGCGCCGTGAGGTTTGGGCTTGCGGACTTCTGAAACGATATTCGTGTCCAGGAGATACATGACGAACTACAACTCCACGCGCGGTCGGCGTTTGGCCAATCCACGCTGGGGAAGCGTCAAGTCGACACGGCCGACATCGGACAGTAACAGCGCCTTGAGCGAAGGACGCGCCGATTCATTTAGTCGCCGCCACTCGGCCATCGGAACGAGTACGGCCGCTTCCGCACCCCGACGGGTGACCACTTGGGGTCCATCACTGAGACAGGTATCGAGCAGTTCGCTGAACCGTGCTTTGGCGTCTTGTACAGGCCAGACTTTCATTGCAACTATCACCGCTATGACCAGTTATCTGACCAGTGTAGCCAGCGGCCTTTCTGAAAGCAAGGATTTAAGGTCGGTTGGTGCCGCGGGTATAGCTGTCATCGGCCAGCGCGTGCTGGCGTAGGTGGGATCTTCGCTAGGCGGAAGATTCTGAAAAAAGCGACATTGTCGAAATCGCGCTCGCGTTGAAAAATGCCGCGTAGGTGTGGTGCCCGACGAAGTATTACGTGTAACGCGCTTTCAAAACACCGCACGTTCGAATAGCACGAGTAAACGCGACCTAAACAAACATACCTAAGCGGCTGCCTTTGCGACACCCTCGCCAACCGCTAATTTCAAATCCAGCGGCCGAGCAGTATCAACAGCCATCGATGTTTTACCCACCATCACATCCACGGCTTTTTTCAAGCGATTGAATACGGATTCCTGTCGATATTCAATCCCAATTTTCTCACACAGAGCCTTCACTTTCGGTTGCAACTTTTGATATTGACTTATAGGCATGGCGGGCCACAAATGGTGCTCTATTTGATAGTTTAGCCAGCCGTGCAAAAAGTCGTTGATGTTCGAACCTGTGCGATAGTTCGAAGAGCCTGCGATTTGTCGATAATAAAACTCACTTTTACTCGTCGTTTGATCGTCAAAAAGTGGAATATCGTCACCCGTGTGGTTTGGTATAATCACCAGAAACGAATGAAGATTGGTAAAAATCTCCGCCATCACAGTCGTCAGAAACACGCTCACAACGGCAGACAAACCGAACGGTATAAATAGCGCCGGAATAAGGATGAAACGAAAAATAAAATACGGGAGAAAGCACTTCAACCAATAATTTTGGCCTTCGCTATGAAAAGGGCTCCAACAGCGAGGGCTTTTTGATGTTATCGCCTTATAGTGGCTGTTTTTCTGATTTTTCGCCTCTAAGGTTCTTAATTCCCTAAGCGTGCTTTGAGAATAATAAATGGGTTTCCAAATGCAGGCAAAAAATGCGACTAACGTATAGCGTATCCACATGGGCAAAATAGAGTTACGAAGCCAGCGCATGTTTTTCTCAAGCTGACTGGGATCTATATCTTCGCCTAACCGGTAATGATGCAGCCGATTGTGTTCCTGATGCCAACCTGCCACTAGAAACCAATCCGGCCAGTCGAGCATTCTTCGTCGACCTTTGGCAAAACCTTCGCTGGTATAGCGCGCAGGTACACCCTCAATTTTGTCATAGCCCCCATGAAGTATGGGGTGAGCCATATTTGCCCAACGATTTAAATTTCCTTGGCTTATGAGAAATGCAGAAATCGGATTGGGGATGATCCAGGCTGTGCCGTATCCCAGCACGCTGCACACCCTTCCCCATCGCTCAATTCTTGTTAGATGTTTGAAGTCCTCAATACTTAAATCTGCAAGGGATTCTTTATGTAATGCTGATAGACCCTTTAATAACTGTTCTTTTTGATCGTTTGTAATTGTAGATCGAATACTTGATAGCTGCGTCATACCAGGAAACACCTGAATTAGAGCGAACCTGATACTAAGAAAACAGCCTGCACAATTCAAGTTCTCGACGATGATAAATCGACTTTTCTTTTGCAACGCCTGAGTTGACCTTTGTTCATGGCGTGCGTACGAATAACCCTACACACAAACGCGATAAACATTCAGCCTAGCTTTGACGCTTACCCGCCGCCGCCTCACGTAATTTATCTTTTTTACTCTTGCGCTTTCCCTTTACACCGCCATTCACTTGTTCAATGGCCAGTGCTGCACTAACCACAGTCTTTGTTTCTGCATTGGCGGTAGGTTCAAAGCCAACGATCTGCTCCCGCGAGAGCCGGAGCTTTAGGCGGCTTTCTATGAGCCGCAGATGCGCTTCCGTGTCGGCGTTGACGAAACTGATTGCTAATCCGCTTTGACCGGCCCGGCCAGTACGGCCTATGCGGTGCGTGTAGTCAGTCAACGAACGCGGCAGGTCGTAGTTGACCACGGCCGCCAGCTGGGGGATGTCGATTCCGCGCGCGGCGATATCGGTAGCGACCAACACTGGCAATATGGCAGCACGGAATTCGGAAAGTACCTGGTTACGATTGCCCTGGCTCAGTTCACCATGGAAGGGCATCGCGTCAACGCCGTTACGGCGCAGCTTTTCCGCCACGTGTTCGGTTGCATACTTGGTCGCGACAAATACCAGAACGCGGTCCCACTGATGCGCCTGTATCAGGTGCCGCAGCAACTGAGTGCGCTTGCCCGCGTCAACGGCGATGGCGCGCTGTTGGATATCTGGCGCGCTGTTCTCGGTGGCTTCCAACACTATGCGGACCGGTTTGTGTAATATTTTACCGGCAAGGGTGTTGACCGCCGACGGAAAAGTGGCTGAAAAAAACAGATTCTGCCGTTGCGGCGGGAGCATGGCTAAAATTCGGTTGATCTCCTCCGCAAAGCCTAGGTCCAGCAGGCGGTCCGCTTCGTCCAGAACCAGAATGTCAACGCCTGCGACACGAACGGCATTGTGCTCGATCAGGTCCAGCAGACGGCCCGGCGTGGCGATGATGATGTCGGCGCCGCCGCGCAGATTCAGCATTTGCGGGTTAATCGACACACCGCCGAACACAGTCACAATTTTAAGCCGATTCGGCAGGTGCTGCGCGTAACCGACCAGTGATTCGCCTACCTGCGCGGCCAGTTCGCGGGTTGGCACGAGGATTAGCGCGTGCAGCGTTCTTGGCCTTTGCGCGGGCCGCTCCTGCAGGCGCTGCAAAATAGGCAACGCAAACGCCGCCGTTTTGCCGGAACCGGTCTGCGCTAGGCCCAGCACATCGTGTCCGCGCAAGATAACAGGGATGGCAGCGACCTGTATTTCAGTCGGCGCCGTATAGGATTTATCGCTGACTGCACGTAGCAGCGGTGGGATCAGACCCAGTGAGGAAAACGGCACGGTAAATCCTGGTTAGGAGGGTAGAACACGAGCTTGATTTAAGAACGCTGCCTCAAATTCGTCGGCGGGTAATGCCTTCGCAAAATAAAACCCCTGCAGGGCATCGCAACCGTGCTCGACGCAAAATGCCGCCTGTTCTTTGGTTTCCACTCCTTCCGCAATTACCTTAATCTCCAGCGCCTTTGCAAAAGCAATAATCGCCAATAGGAGCTTTTCTCGTTTTTTCCCATTGCCGATGGCGGACACAAATTCCTTGTCAATTTTTAGTACATCAATGGGAAAAAGTCTGAGATGTTCCAGTGAGGAATAGCCGGTGCCGAAGTCATCAAGAGAAAGCGTAACGCCTTGCCCCGCGATGGTGGAAAACAGCGCCACGGCTTCGCTGGTATCTTTGATCAACGCGTTTTCCGTAATTTCCAACTCCAAACACGTTGCCGAAAGCCCACTTTCAGCCAGTGCTTTGTCGATTGTAACAACAAGAGAATTAGACGTCAGTTGAGCACAAGATACATTCACGGCTAATGTTAATTGGGAACATAGCGACGGTAGGCGCGCCTTCCAATCCGCTAACTGCCTACACGATTCCTTGAGCACCCAACTGCCCAACTCAACGATTAGACCAGTTTCTTCGGCGACTGAAAGAAAAGCGGATGGCAGTAATAATCCCAAGCGAGGATGATCCCACCTCAATAGTGCCTCCATTCCACTCAGCCGTCGATCGAACGAGCGAATTTGCGGCTGATAAAAGACTTTGAACTCGCCACGCTCCAATCCTTTTAGCATATCGTGACGCATATTCGAACGATTGAGTACAGCCTCCTGCAAGCCGGGAGAATAACAGCGACTTTGATTTCGTCCCGATTGTTTAGCCCGGTACATGGCGATGTCGGCGAATTTAAGCAAATCGGACGCGTCGGACGCGTCGTCGTCAAACAGTGCGATGCCGATGCTAGCGGTGATTATTTTTTCAACCGTACCCAAAAAAACTGGGCGCTGCAGACAGGCAATTATGCGATCTGCTAACAACGCTGCCTGCGCGTTCTGCTCAAAATGGGTCATGAGAACAACGAACTCATCGCCCCCTAAGCGACACAAAACGTCGCTGTCACGAATTGTGGCGCGAAAGCGCCGTGACACTTCCACCAACAATGCATCACCTGCCGCATGCCCCAAGGTGTCGTTTATACTCTTGAATTCGTCTAGATCAAGCAGTAAGAGGGCAAGGCGATGATCACCGCGCTTCGCTCGCGCAATGGCCGTCGCGAGCGCGTTCTCAAAGCCGCGACGGTTGATTAAACCTGTCAACGGATCAGTCTCAGACAATTGACGCAACTGTTCCCGGCTCGCCCTAAGTTCGCCTTCTATCACATAGCGCTGTTGCGCCTGGCGCACCGCGCGCATCATTTGACGGCCATTCACTTCACCTTTGAGCAAGTAATCCTGCGCCCCATTTTCAAGGCACTGGCTCGCCAACGCTTCGTCTTCCTGATGACTGAGCATGATGACGGCGACGTCGTTAAATTGACCGCTGCGCAATAGTCGTAACACTTCAAGTCCGTCCTGATCGGGCAAACGAAAGTCTAATAAAATGGCATCAAAGCGCTCCGATGCCGCTAACTTTAATCCCGCCGCCGCGCTGGTTGCCTCGACTAGCTCATAATCACACTGACTTTGACGAAGTGCACGTGTTACGGCTAGTCGATCAAGGGCGTCATCGTCAATTAACAAAAAGCGTATTTTAGAACTCATTGTCGGCCTACTCGACGGAGTTGGGAAAATCAACGATGCGCCAATAATGATCAAACAATTCCAGCGCTTGTAAAAAGCCCTCCCCCGCTCGACTTTTTACGATATACCCGGACACATGAAGCCGGTACGCGGCGACTTTGTCTTCGTCGGCATCGGACGTTGTTAATACAAACACAATCGAACTGGTTAGCGCAGAATCATTGCGAAGTTCCGCTAACATTTCTATTCCATTCATGCGCGGCATATTGATATCTAACAAGACAATATAAGGCCGTTGCACAGCGCTCGCGTCCCGCAATAGCGCAAGGCCTTCTGCACCGTCACGCGCGCGAACAACCGGGTTCAATATCTTGAGTTTTTTTAGTCCCCTCTCAATTCCCATCACGTCAACGTCGTCATCGTCGACGATTAACAAAGTGACTTCTTGGCTAGCCCGCGCTTTCGGCGTCATATCAAATTCTCCTCAATACCTGTTGGCCACGTGAATTGAAATGTGCTGCCATTGTGCCCATCGGAACTCAACACCACTCGACCGCCCACGGATTCAACCGCTTTCTTGACCATGGCCAAGCCCATGCCGCTCCCCTCTTTATCGTCCCGGGAGCTCAAGGACTGAAACATTCCGAACACCCGCTCGTGGTGGTCTGGATGGATACCCGGGCCATCATCTCGAACGGAAAACTGTATAGCGTTGTCCGACTGCCACGCAGCGACGCTAATATTCGCCCGAGGCTTATCGTGATGTTTAATGGCATTGTTTATAAGGTTGCGAAACACCAGCTCTAGCGGCACACGCCGCGTGAGGAAGGTGGGCATAAATTCGCTACACTGCAGGTCAAGCGGAATGGTGGGTGCTAATAGCGCTACAACGTCAATCACTAACGCGCGTGTATCAACCAATTCGAGTTTTCCAGAACCCCTACCAACGCGGGAGTAAGCCAGTAAGTCGTCTAGCAACATCTCCAAACGCTTGATTCGATTGCGCATCAAACGCAAATGCTCTCGGGTTTCGGCGCTAATATTTTCACCTAAATCCTCAATAATCCAAGTAGCCAACTGGTCAATGCCGCGCAAAGGCGATTTCAAGTCGTGAGACGCGACATAGGCGAAACTGTTCAGTTCGTCATTGATACGCGTGAGCTCATTGATGAACTGACTTTGCCGTATTTCGATTCGTTTACGTTCCGAAACATCAACGATAGCGGATAAAACTTTGACACCTTCCGCCGTTACAATGGGGTTAAGACCAATTTCAATCGGGAACTCGACACCATCTTTGCGCTTACCATAAAGATCACGGCCTTTGCCCATGGCACGCGGCATCGCGCTTGAAAAAAACAGGCCACGGAATAGCGGGTGGTGTTGCTGAAATCGTTCGGGAAGGAGTATTTCGATCGGCTGCCCGAGCAATTCGTCTCGCGTGTAGCCAAAGTCAGCTTCGGCTTTCAAGTTCGCCAAGTCTATCAGACCGTTTTCACCAATCATGACGATGGCATTAGGGGCCGACTCCACAACTTGGCGAAACTGGTGTTGACCGATCACCATGGCGGCCTCTGCGCGGCGGCGAGCCTTGCTTTCGCGGGCGACCATGATCAAAGAAATAATGAGTAAGGCGGCGCTCATGGCGCCACCGACCACAATGATTAGATGCGTACTGGACGCTGACGCTTCGCTTGCTTTAATTTGCTCCTTAAATCGCACCGATTCGGCTTCTTTGAGTTCGTTTACACGGGTCCGAATACGATCTTGAAGTTTCTTGCCAACACCTGACTGAATTCGCGCCATTGCCGCTTCGGGTCCCTCCTCGCGCATAATTTTGATGCTGATTGCGATACGCTCAAGGCGCTCATCAATAATTGGCCGAAGGGCCGTCAGGCGTGCCCGTTGCGGCGCGTCGTCCTGCTTAGAATCCAGCAGCTCGGCAAATTCACGGTCAATGTGCATGAGCGCTTGCGTGTAGGGAGCCAGAAACGCCTCGTCGCCCGTAATAATAAAACCGCGCTGCCCTGTTTCCGCATCTGTGATGTGTGACATCAACGCTTCTAAGCGAATCGACTCACCCAAAGATTGCGCCACTTCTCTCGCATCATTATTCAATAGCGTTATGCTGCGATAAGAAACGACGCTGATCGCGGCCATGACGACCATTGACATAATGAGTCCCAGAACGATACTGGTTTCTAGCTTAAACAATTAAATTTTCCCATTGGCTGGTACATGCGGCACGCTTGACGAGCCGTTAACGGAAATCCGATTGTTGATTTCGGAGGTAGGATGCAAGAATGAAACCGCAATGGCCGTCCGGGTGCCGC
>JANOTC010000391.1:0-2938 GCA_031416175.1 Gammaproteobacteria bacterium | reverse complement strand
CGCGAGCGGCGAGAGGTCCGCTAGATTCCGATCCTCGATGTTGACTGAAATGGTGCCGTCCGGAACGGCCGCAATCCCGATGTCCTCCGCACCCCAGAGCGACTCCAGCATCGAAACGTCGAGGTAAGCGCCCTGCCAGGTGCGCTCGCGGCGAAATTGGTCTATCCTGACAAGAAAATTGTGGCGGTGACGGGTGATGCGGGTTTCTTGATGAATTCGCAAGAAATCGAAACGGCGGTGCGTCTAGGTCTAGCATTTGTTATTCTCATTTGGAACGATAATGGCTATGGATTGATTGAATGGAAGCAGCTTAATCAGTTTGGGCGTCCGTCTAACATACGCTTTACTAATCCTGACTTTGTTAAATATGCGGAGTCGTTTGGGGCAAAAGGATATCGAGTGGAAAGTGCAGCGGATTTATTGCCAACGATTCAGGCTGCGTTGAAGGAGAATACCGTTACTATTATCGACTGCCCAGTAGACTATAGAGAAAATATGAAGCTGACGGAGACCTTGGGCGGCTTGGTGTGCCCCATCTGATGTTCGGCAGGGCGCCTTTGAACACGCCGGTGCATACCCACCTTCATCCAGGGCCGATTCGGGATATTTCGGGTAAGCCGATACGCTTGGTTTCTTACAATATCCAAGTCGGTATGGCGACCAACCGGCCCTTGCACTATGTGACGCGCGGTTGGCGCCATGTGTTGCCGCATAGCGAACATTTCACGACTTTGGACCAAATCGCCCACGCCCTGCGCGGCTTCGATATTGTCGGTTTGCAAGAAGTGGATGCGGGAAGTTTACGCAGCAGTTTTGTAAACCAAACAGAGTATCTCGCTGCTCGCGCAGGGTTTCATTATTGGCATTATCAAACGAATCGGCGTATTGGCAATATTGCTCGGCATAGCAACGGGCTGTTAAGCCATTTGCGCCCGTTTGAGATCGTCGAACATAAATTGCCCGGACGTTTGCCGGGGCGTGGTGCCATTGTGGCAAAATTTGGCTTGCCGGAAAATCCGCTAGTCGTTGTTATGTTGCATTTGGCATTGGGTAAACGGGCACGGTCGATTCAATTAGATTACGTGGCGGAAGCAGTGCGCACATTTCGGCACGTCGTCGTGATGGGTGATTTAAATTGCCAGCCGCAGTGTGACGAGTTGAATTGTCTTATCTCGAAAACAGGTTTGCGTGAACCGGCTGGCCAGGAACTTACCTACCCGAGCTGGCGGCCAAGTCGCAAGTTAGATCATATTCTGGTGTCGCCATCGTTAACCGTGAGCCGTACGCGGGTAATTCATGTGCCGTTTTCTGATCATTTGCCTATTAGCGTCGAAGTGACGGTCCCGGCGGCGGAGCGTTTGGTCGCTTAGCGAAAATTCGAAGCCATTGCGGATCGGCGCGACTTGCGTGTTACTTGCGAATTTTTTTAATTTTTCATCGTTGACATTGAATTTTATCCTACTTTCTGTCGATGCATAGTGAACAGAATGACTATGAGCGACGTTCCATGTCTATTCCCTCGAATTCTCCCGAAAATCTAAAGCGACAAATGCTGGAGCTTGAGCACGAGCTTGAACTTCGTACCAAGAAATGGGAAGCACGCGACAAAGTGATGTCGAACGCAGTGCGCAAGCTCACCCTCGCTGTGGACGAACGCACGCCTGCCGTGAAATTAGCGGCTGACGCGGTGCGGGAAGCCGTGCAGAAGAATGCCGAAACTAGCGTGTTAGAGAAGGTAGTGGCGGAGCTGGTGGCGGCAACGCGTCTGTCCGATACGCCGGTCGGTGGCGCGCCTATTTCAGTGCCCGTGCAGGCCGCAGCGAGCGGGGAAAGCGAGCAGGGGTCTAGCCGTTTTTGTGCGTTGCTTGTTTCTGAAATCCTTTACCAGTTATTGGAGCGGGTGGCGTTGCCACCGGAAATGAGCGCGCGCCTTGATTTGCTCAAGCAAGGACTAGCACACGGTCTGGAGCAGGGCAAATGGGGCGAAATGTTGGAGAAAGTGTCGGATCTGGCCGTCGACATACGCTCTAAAATCAATGAGGAACGCGGTGATACTGAGCGGTTTCTAAAAGGCATTACGGCACGTTTGCAAGAGTTGGATAACTATTTTACCGGCACACAAGCGCAGCGCGCCGAGTTAATGGAGGCGGGAAAAGCCCTCGACGACGCATTGCAAAATGAAATCCGTGGCATCGCCGCGACCATGAATGGCGTAGCGGAAATATCGGTTCTGAAAGTGCAAATTCAGTCTAGCCTGGAAGCTGTCACTAAGCATGTCAGCCACTACCGTAATCGCGAGCAAGCGCGGCACCAGAAAAATGATGAACAACTCAAAGAGTTAACTCATCGCATTGCGGAGATGGAGACCGAGTCGCAAAGTCTTCGGGAACGCATCAAGAAAGAACGTGAACAGGCGCTTGTTGACGGGCTCACAGGTGTGCCGAATCGTTTGGCTTACGACGAACGTGTGTCGCAAGAAGCAAAACGCTGGAAGCGTTTCAAAGATCCCGTCGCAATATTGGTTTGGGATATCGACCTGTTCAAACGCATTAACGACAATTACGGACACGCGGCGGGTGATAACGCCTTGCGCACGATCGCTAAATTAATGAATGATAAGATTCGCGAAACAGATTTTCTTGCGCGCTACGGCGGAGAAGAATTTGTTTTGGTGATGCCGGGCGCCGATTCGCATGCAGCAGAGGCGGCGGCTGAGAAGCTAAGGGTGGCGGTGGCGTCGACCTCTTTTCATTTTCGCGGATCGCCCGTGAAAGTGACCATATCTTGCGGAATTGCTGAGTTTATTGACGGGGACACCCCGGAAAGTGTGTTCGAACGTGCCGACCATGCCCTTTATCGCTCGAAGGCGGCAGGGCGTAACCGGGTAACGATTGCTGCTTTGCACGCCTAGCCTTATCTGAAACTGCATCCCATAGAC
>JANOTC010000390.1:0-3124 GCA_031416175.1 Gammaproteobacteria bacterium | reverse complement strand
CTATTCCTCCGTAAGTTCAAGCGGCGTACAGATGATTGGAGTCTCGAAGCCAAGTGCCCTGCAGGTCGACTCAATTTTTGGCCGAGTATGAGAATAGGCTATATGGGCACAAATCAAAGTAAGTAAATATTCGATGCCATTTACGGCACGGTTCAAATCTGGGTACCAATAGCCCGCCACTTATCCCCAACGCCTTCAATTAGTCGCCGTTTTCCGGTTGGCACAGGTTGGTCTACTGGCACCCAAAACACACTGTTTTTGAACCGTGCCCTTCGTTATGTATCAATTCGCTGATAGCTTTGCCCATACCTGTTTGGTCCCCATGGTGTAGGCAAACCCATATACCAGGCAAATGAATGAACTCCAAACCAAAAATTCATCCACAATTTCCGGTTTCACGATGTAAGCGGGAATGAAGGCAATCCCACGAATCAGATAAATGGCAGAAATAACAACGAGGCCGACTTTCAGAAGTGGAAGCCGCCTGATTAGACCTGCGCCCGAAAACGCGTAGAGTGCCAAAATCAACAGAACAACCGCAATGCCGAACGTGAGTACGGCTGGGTACCAAGACCCCTTTTCTACCATTGTGGCAAGCTCTTCGCCTGCGCCAAAAAAGCGATACCACTGCGGCCCGCCGATGACGATTGCTACGTGCAACAATGCGGCGACAGCGCTCAACGCACCACCGAACACTAAGAATCTATTGGCTTTCTTCACGCGCTCTCCTTGATACATAACATTTGACCTAAACCGTCCCGCTTCGGGCGGAAAAAAAGCCGAGTTGGTTCGGGTCGGCTTCGACGAAATGGTTGGACTTCCCACACCACGGTGAAGCGGTGGCGGTCTTATGGAGATTCTATGAGGTGGCTTGGGTCAACGCAATGCGCATTTGACCTGGATCGAAGAATTTTTCGGCGTTTCATGGGAAGTTTTGTCCGCGTATTTATCTGTGTGTGACGATAATGGTTAGGTACGCCACCGATTTTTATGCTTTCCACGGAGTCGAGACGAAAAACGTCCCGAGCTGCGTTATCGTTATGCGCCCTTATGCTTGGATTTCCACCGTGTGGGCCGTTTCATTAGGCGGACCGCGCACGCGTTTCCACGAACGGTCGGGCGATATTTGCTCGCCCAGCCGAATCGGTTGATCGCACGTTTTGAATCAAGGGATTTCCTTGCCGATCTTTTGGCAGGCTTCTTCCCAACCGCTGGCCACTTCCGCGTCTTTGACCGATTCTTGTTGAAAGTGCTGGCGAACTCGGTTCAGGGTGTCGCGTGCCGTTGGCGCATAGGGGCCGTAACCGCGCACGTAGCGTGCTAGATACGTGGCGACGCCGTTACCGTGCGCGTAACGTTCCATGAGGCGTATGCGCCAATTCTTTCGGCCCAGTTTGTTCATCAGGTTGCTGAGCAACGTCGGATTCAGGTCGGGCGGTTAATTAATTTCACCGCGTTGTTGCAGGCCGCGAAGTTCGGGAAGAAACTTGCCACGAAAGAGCGCCGAGACAACGGCGGAGGGCAAAAAACAGGCGCGACGACCGTTTTCATCCACGCCGCCTTCAGTGACCAAGCATTGAATGTGCGGATGCAAGGACAGTGATCGCGCCCAGGTGTGTAGCGCGCTGATGGCAGAAAGTTACATTGTGGACAGCGTCGATGTCGACAGCAGTTGTACCACTCACCTTGAAGGTGACCGTTGACGCAGGTTTCGATGTGGCCGCCGAGTTGGGTCGTCCGGCAGGCCATGATGGCGTTAGCGGCTTTGTATTGATGCCCCGGCAAGCTTCGCGTCGACGCGTAGTCGGAGAAGTGTTGGCGAAAAATGGATTGGACGGTGCACGACATCGCGCCAGTGTGCTATGCTGGACTTTAATACAGCCACCTAAGCTGGCGGGCTAGTCCAACGTGGAGCTAACCGGACGCCCGCTTGCGGGCGGTCCGAGTTGAACGTGATGTTAGAGGTTTGTCGTAGGCTTCCACATAGCTGTCGATCAGCCTGCGGATCATGCGTTGATACTGAGTATGGTGTTTCGTGGCCTCGGATTTAAAGAACTCAACGCTTTTTTTGCTGAGAGCTATGGTTACCTTCACACCCTCCTCCCGGAAAGCAAGTTCTTCGGGTGGGGGGAGAAAGTCTTGAATGACTTTGGCCTCAATTGGCTCATCGGTGTATTTGATTTTTGCGCTCATAAATTGCCTTTCCCTTTCGCCAGTAACCGGCGCCAAATATGCGAATTACACCACCACGATAGGTAAAACGGGCGGTGAGAATGCCGTTTTCGACCTCGCCGAAACAGAAATAGCGTTTCTCGGTTTCGCTGTGAATGAGGTCTTCGGCAATAACACGGTAGGGATCAGCAAAGGCATACTGCGCCAGAGAAAACGGTATTCCATGTTTTTCCTGATTTTCAGCATCCTTAATTGTGTTCCACTCAAACCGAGTTTTCTTCATAAGTTTAGCTTAGCAGAGAGGCGCATTAAATGCCATATAAAAATATGGCTAACTATGCGCAGACTGGAAAATCTCTAACGTAAAGTTTAGGGGCGCGGAGCCGCGCTTTTCGGCGGTGCGTCCCGCACGCCCGCCGGGTTGAACGAAGCCGCCATGCGGCAGAAGAAAATCGGCATCACACTCGCATTCCATTGATTGCCGAATTCTGGGCAATGATGCAATGGAGTCTACTATGGAACCCACCGAAAAAGTGCGTTTCGATTCTTTGTGCCAAGCTCATCTGTGAGCTTTGGAAGTTGCGCGGCTTTAATGAAAGAACGATTGACGTGTATGCCCGTGCCGTCGGGCGACGCAGGATGCCTAAGCCGACCGCCGCGTTTCCAGTCCCATCACCACCGTACTCTACGCGCAGCTCACACCCACAACGGATCAAGTGTCGCTCACTATCATCAACAAGTTAGTGAATACACTAACTGTTGACTTAAAGAAGCGCTAATCATGGCACTAGCCGCGCTGCTCTTTTATCACCTCAAGTTTCGGAGTTCAAAATTGGAAAAACCAACCACTATTTGAACTCCGCCTCTATAGTAAAAGTATCAAGCTGAAGCGACTGTACGAAGAATTCATGGATGCGCTTGTCTATCGCGTTCATGACAATGTCTGCCACTC
>JANOTC010000389.1:0-4228 GCA_031416175.1 Gammaproteobacteria bacterium | reverse complement strand
CGTAGTCATTGTTTTTTTGGTGGCGCGTCGCACTGTAGTGTTTGTGCGCCAACGTTAATGCAAGAGAAAGGAATCTGTCATGCCCAAGGATGTAATCGCAGTGGTTGTATTTGCTGCGGATGAGGAACGTGTTCACATTGTTGAAAGACTGGAATCGTTGGGCTTCTGCGCCGTAACGATGAGTCAAGAGCAGTGGCTCGTTCCTGCCGAACCGTTGCACGTGGTAGAGGTGTTGTTGCTGGGCGACAACGCGCCGTTGGCAAGCATTGTGCGCATGGCGCCACAACGCTTTATGCCAAGGCTGGTTTTATTGGGTGCGGGGCGTTTACATGAGGGTGGCGCCGTTTCTGCTCTGGGTGACGAACTCGCCGTGTGGCCTTGCAGTGAAGCAGAGCTCGTTTTACGCTTGGACCGCTTGCTTCAGTCAGCGCTCAATCGATCGAAGATTCATCTTCGACGGAGCAAGACAGAATCATTTTCCGATTTGAATTTAGTGGGCGCTGCACCCGTGTTCAAACGTATGTTGGACATGGTGGTGAAGGTTTCTCGCTTTGACGTGCCAGTGGTCATTGAAGGGGCGGCAGGATCGGGCAAGGAAGTGGTGGCGCGCGCGGTGCACCGCGTTGGAGCGCGCCGCGAACGCGCGTTCGTCGTGCTCAATTGCGCTGCGCTTCACGAAAAATCGCTCGAAGGGGAGTTGTTTGGGCGCCAGAAAGGCGCTGCAACGGATGCGAATGAAGAGCACATGGGCTTAGTTGATCTGGCCGAGCGCGGTACCCTTTTCCTTGATGGAATTGATACGCTGACGGAAAAGGCTCAGGCCACTCTGCTGCGTTTCTTGCTAGAAAAAGAATATAAGCCACACGGAGGACGGGTGTCGAAAAAAAGTGATGTGCGGGTAATTGCTGCCAGCAATGTATCGTTAGACGGCTTGGTTATGACAGGACGTTTTCGCCGCGATCTCTATTTTCGACTCAATGTAGTGAATATTGTCGTGCCTCCGTTGCGAACGCGTGAGGGTGATGTACCTGTTCTGGCGGAACATTTCATGTGCAAATATCGTCTTGAATATCAGCAACCGAAGAAATTTTTGACGGCCCACACGTTAAGTTGGATGATGCGGCACGCTTGGCCAGGCAATGTGCGTGAACTGGAAACCGCAATTCATCGTGCGTTTGTATTGGCGGGAACGGACGCAGTAGAATTTAAACTTGGTGAAGACGCTGCGCCAGAACGCCGTGCCAATTTGTCGGATCGACGTCAGGCAGTAGCCTTCTTCTGAAAAAACAGGATCAGGGTCACGATGCGGCTCTGGTTGGATAAACAAAAAATTACCGTGCCAGCCGTCGTCGCTCGGCCGCTATTTTATTGTAGGGACTTAACTTCATAATGCCGGAATTTTCAGCCATCAAAACTGCGCACCTAGTATGGGAAGAAGGCAGTCCGCGCAACACCGATTTCGATGATCGATATTTTGCGAGCGAAGGGGGATTGGAGGAAACCTCCTACGTATTTATTGGACAAAACCGTTTATCAGAACGTATGGCTTTAGCCCCCTCTTTTACGGTGGCGGAAACGGGATTCGGGACGGGATTGAATTTTTTGGCCACGCTCGACACCTGGGTGCGATGTGCGCCCGCTGATGCGCAGCTAAACTTTATTTCCGTTGAACTCAATCCGTTGTCTAAGGCAGATTTAGAGCGTGCCCTAAGTGCTTGGCCTTTACTGGCCGATTATGCGCACGCGCTATTGCAGGTTTATCCGCCTGCGATGCCGGGCTATCACCGGGTACTCTTGCAAGAAGGTCGCGTCTCATTAACGTTGATGTTAGGCGATGCTGTACACATGTTTAGCCAACTTGAGGCGAGTGTGGACGCTTGGTTTTTAGATGGTTTCGCGCCCAGCAAAAATCCCGGCATGTGGACGGAGGCGTTGTTTCGCCAAGTCAGTCGATTGAGTCGGCCCGGCGCCACGTTCGCAACGTTTACAGCGGCGGGCCATGTGCGTCGCGCACTGGAAAGCGTCGGCTTTACGGTCAGCAAATTTGAAGGGTTTGGTCGTAAGCGGGAAATGCTTTGCGGCGAAATGCGGCAACCGCTTGTGTCAACGTCAGCGGCACCTTGGTACAGTCCGCCGTCGCCTATATCAAGGGAAAGTCGCCAGGCGGTCGTGGTCGGTGCGGGCGTCGCGGGTATGGTCATGGCGCATACCCTCGCTGACCGTGGCTGGAACGTGACGGTATGTGAACGTGCGGCGCAAATTGCTCAGGAAGCGTCGGGAAACCCAGCGGGTATTGTGTTGCCGCGACTAACCTTGGACATGAACTTAGAGGCACAGTTTTACGTTTCTGCTTTTCTTACCGCCGCGCGATTTTATGGTCGCCTTCAAAAGCGCTTTCCGGCTTTTCAGTGGCGTGCCCGTGGCGTGCTCCAACTATTGGATGAAGCTCGCACGCGTCGAATTGGGGCGCTTGGCTTGCCGACCGAAGTGGTTGAGGTGTTGGACCAGGCCGCTGCGCAACACATCGTTGGGTTGAGTTGCGCCAGCGGCGGATTGTTTTTTCCATCCGGCGGATGGCTAGATCCGCGCTTGCTATGTACCTTATTGCGGGAAGATGCAGCGCCCCGCATAACGCTTCGAACCGCGTGTAATGTGCAACGGTTGGAGCATATTAACGGCGAATGGCGTCTAATAGATGATACGGGCGAGACCATCGCGCATGCACCTGTGGTCGTTCTGGCTAACGGTTATTCTGCCAATCGCTTTGATTTGTGTCGCTGGTTACCGTTAACGCCGGTGCGAGGTCAGCTGAGTTATTTGCCTGTGACGGAAACCTCGTCAAGACTCAAGGTGGCAGTGTGTTACGAAGGCTATGTTATACCGGGCGAAGGTGGGCGCCATTACGTAGGCGCTACCTATGATACGCGTGACTTAAGCTTGGCTGTTCGCCGCGCTGACCATGAACATAATTTGTCGGCATTGCGTATGCGCTTGCCGGATTTTACGGCGGTGGATGCGGGCGGTCTGGACGGTCGTGTTGCACTACGAACCTCAACCGAAGACCATTTGCCGTGCATAGGACCGGTGCCTGATGAACGTTATTATTTGGAACATTACGCGGATTTAAGCGACGGTAAGCCCGCGAATTTGTATCCGCCCGCTGCGTATCACCCAGGCTTGTTTGTGAGCGTAGGGCACGGCTCGCGAGGACTCACATCGAGTTGGCTGGCGGCTGAGATGATTGCTGCGCAAATTGACGGTGGCGTTGCGCCCGTGCCGCGTGACATGGCGCAGATGTTACATCCGGGGCGGTTTTTGGTGCGAAGGCTTAAGCGCAATGAATAGCGTCTAAGCCCGTTTAAGGGGTTCGACTGCCCCACAAAAGCGCGTGAATTCTGAACGTAAGGTATTGATGGTGTCGGCGGCGTTGGCAACGGGCCCTTGCCGCGCGGCATCTTCTAATTCACACGACACTTTGTAAAGTGCGATGGCGCCGATGGTGCCACTGGATCCTTTTAACGAATGCGCGGCGCGCATCAGCTCATCGTTGTTGGCTGTTTCCCTCGCGTCGTCCATGCGTTGCAAAATCACGCGTGTGTTGTCTTCAAATTTTTGCACGACTTCAAGAAAGCGGGCGCCAAGAATTTGCTTTAAAGAGCCGAGACGTTCGACGTCTAGGCTGACAAAAACCTCACGAAACGGTTCTGACGATTGAGTAACTTCGGTTTGCGTTGCGTCATCCTGTTGCGTTAAATACGGCGCAATTTTAGCGCGTAAGTCGGCAGCCGAAAACGGCTTACTCAAATACTTGTCCATGCCACAGGCCTCACAGACCTCTTGATCACCTTGCATTGCATTTGCTGTTAGCGCGATAATGGGCAACCTCGGCTTTCCGTCGACACGTTCGGCTTCTCGAATTAATCGTGTTGCCTCGAAGCCATCCAGTTCTGGCATCTGGCAATCCATCAAGACAACGTCATAACGCTTGTTTTGAGTTAATTCAAACGCGACGCGTCCGTTCTCGGCTAAGTCAACCTGCAAGCCTAAGCCCCGCAACATGGTGAGGGCCACTTCCTGGTTAACCGTGTTATCTTCGGCTAGCAGAACGTTACCGCGCAAGGGCAGGGAATTACTCTCGTCTACGGTTTCTGTCGATGCGTGAATTTGCCCATTTTCTTCAATACTGGGATTGCCAAAGCCAAGTTTCATCGTGAACCAAAATCGTGAG
>JANOTC010000388.1:0-18574 GCA_031416175.1 Gammaproteobacteria bacterium | reverse complement strand
ACCTGTCATGCTGCGATTATTGCGCGCGAGCTGGGCATTCCCGCCGTCGTGGGGTGCAATGATGCAACGCACACTATTTCCACCGGCACAGAAGTCACTGTTTCGTGTGCAGAAGGGACAGCGGGTTATATTTATGCCGGTTATCTCGCGTTCAAAAAAGAGGTGCTAAGCTTTGCCGATCTTAAGCGGCCGCGCACTAAAATGATGTTGAACGTGGGTAATCCCGACCAAGCCTTCGTTGCCTGCCAATTGCCCAATGATGGCGTTGGCTTGGCGCGTTTGGAATTTATTATCAACAACGCCATCAAGATTCACCCGCATGCGCTTCTCGATTATGCCGATCTTTCCGCCGATTTGAAAAAGCAAATCGAACCGCTGATAGCAGGCTATGCTGACCCTAAGTCGTATTATATCAATCGACTCGCCGAAGGGGTGGGCACCATCGCAGCGGCATTTTATCCGAAAACAGTTATTGTACGCATGTCGGATTTTAAATCCAACGAATATGCCGAACTCATTGGAGGGCGCGATTACGAGCCTACCGAAGAGAATCCGATGATCGGTTTTCGAGGTGCATCACGTTATCCTTCCGACGCGTTCGCTGCCTGTTTTGCACTGGAATGCACGGCAATGTTAAAAGTGCGCGGCGAAATGGGTTTGAACAATGTCGCACTCATGGTTCCCTTTGTGCGTAGCGTAGAAGAAGCCAAAAAGGTGCTTGCGCTAATGGCGAGTCTTGGCCTTAAACGAGGGGAACACGGTCTCAAAATTTACATGATGTGCGAAATTCCAGCGAATGCCTTGTTGGCGGAAGACTTTTTGGAACACTTCGATGGCTTTTCCATTGGTTCCAACGATTTAACACAACTCACCTTAGGGGTTGACCGTGATTCTGGGTTAATTACTGGCTTTGACGAACGTAATCCGGCTGTTTTTAAGTTAATGGAAATGGCCATTCGCTGTTGTCGGGAAAAGAACAAGTACGTGGGGATTTGTGGTCAGGCGCCGTCGGATTTTCCGGAAATAACGCAATGGTTGGTGCAGCAAGGTATCGGCTCAATTTCGCTGACACCAGACAGTATTTTACGTATGACCAAGGTCGTGCTGGAGGCTGAAAAAAACCTAGGCTGATCGTTGCGGCTAAATCATATCAGCGGAAAAGCGGTCGATCCCACCTTGCATCACATGTTGTAGCGCTAAGTGCTGTTTTAGCCAGTCTGTAATCGCATATGAGGAAAAAGGTCGGCTGAGATAATATCTTTAATACGACGTCCTAATTTTTGTCGGAAATTATTATGAATTCAATTTTAAGACGATTTTAATAAATGTATGGTAATTGAGTTTTTCCCGGCTGCTCAATAACTTATCGATTGAGTTTTCTCATTGGCATAGTTACTGCCTAACTGGTATTGACGATAAGCGTCACACGGTTAGATTTTATCTATCACAAGTGCCGCAGGTGAGACATTTGACTAGAGATAGGCGGATGGTAAGGGCCATATTTTTGGTGCGAGTAATTTTGGGAATTTGCTGTTCATGGTTTATGCAGCGAGTGGTGCAGTTGGCGACGCAGGCAATTTTACATCGTTGAAATTTTTAGCGAGCAATTTGGACGATATTGCTCCCTTATCGGGTGCTGGCTCCCGTGTTCCTGAGCCCGACACGATGTTATTACTTCCACTTGGTTTGGCGGGTCTTCTGCTAGGTCGGGCGCGTCGCAATAAGCAAGTCTAACAAAGTCAGCTGGAAGTAATTACCCCTGTCGGCCAGGTGACAGGGGTAATTTTTAAGTGCCTCGATATCTAACTTTACTCGTCGTCGCGAGCTGACTCTGTGCTTGTCAACTCTACGTGATTTTTTTACGCCGAGATTTAGTTTTTACTTTATTTATAGGCGCTTTCTCTATCGCTCCTTGCATTTTCTTACCTGACTGTTCCAACCATAGCAGCGTGTCTGCGTATGACACGAATCGGCTCAGATAGTCTGGCGATATATCACGCATGGTACAAAGAGAACGAATGACGAGTTTGTGTGAATTGAGTGGACCGGCATTTTCTAGCGGTGCTTCGATGGCTTGGGTGACGCGTTTGTCTGCACTAAATTTTGCCACTTTATCCCGAAAAAACTGCAAAGAACGTAGCTCAGGTGGACGAGGTGAACTAACGAAATCTGTGTTCGTTAATTCACTAGGGATGAACACAGCGGGGTCTTTTTCTTGCTCACGCAATAAGTCTTCAAGTGTGCGAAATTCCGATTTACTGTCGCTGCGTTGCAGGCAATGCACAAGCGTATTGAGCGGTCTGTCGTCAGTGCTTTGTTTCAGACGGATTTTCAGGAGTCTCACACCTTGAAAATCGCCACTTTCGAAAAGTCGCTGTACGTCAACGGCAGAGTTAGGATATCGCAAGGCCACATACGCAACGTCGGCGGTAGTCTCCAGCTTGGCATTTGCAAATTTATTTTGGTAATCCGCCAGCGCGTCCGTCAGCTTCCTTTCCAGTATTAGTCGGGTAGCACAGCTAGTATTTGCGAGTTGCCTAACCACGGTTTCTAGGTAGTGAAATCGCACGGGATCGAAAAGCGGGGACCCGTGCTGAGCCAGCGCGGCAATTTTATATCTAACATCCTCCGTCGACACGGGCTGACTGGGCACGTCCACTTTACGTATGCGGAGGCATTTTTGACGTTGACGATTTGGGAACGGGTGCCATTTCCACGCGCCGATTTTGCGAGCGTTCAGCGTCATTTGTATTTGAGGCGACCGGCTGCTCTGCACCAAAGGCTGCCGCGAATACCAAAGACGATGGCATTCCCTCCTCAATTAATGTCCGCGTGACCGTTAAAGCCCGTTGCGCCGATAGCTCCCAATTGTCGGCAAAACGACTGCTGCCTTTGAGTATGGGGAGATCGTCGGTAAAACCGCTGACCATTAATAAATCTCCGCGTTCCGCGAGATAAATGTGTAAAGGGTCGACCAACGTTTTCAACAATTGACGCCCTTCCGGTTGCAGCTGGTCGGAGTTCAGGGAAAATAAAACGCTACCACTGATCCCTATACGGCCATCGTTGAGTGTTACGCGCCCGGTGGCGAGGGGGCCCGCCAATGCCTGTTCGAGTGCGATTCGACGTTGCGCTTCAATTTCCAGATTTTTGGTCAACTCTAATTGGTTTCCCAGCACCCAAATTAGGATGAGTACAAAGGCTCCCAAAAGGCCTGACATCAAATCACCAAAAACAGCCCAAACCGGCGTGCCATGGTCGGCCTCCGACTCACCGTTATTCATGGTTTAGCTCCCGCCTCTACGCGTGGACTTTGCGCAGGGAGTTGGCGTAGTTCTTCGAAAATTTCTTTTTGCGACATCATGCTTAGCTCGATAATTTCACGCGCTTGCGCCACGTAGTAGCCGAGTTGCTCGTCACTGCGGGTGGCAGACTTATCCATGGCAATTTCAACACGCGTAAGACTCTCGATCAGCTTGTCATTGGAGGCGCTGAAACGCTGAACGGCGAAACCAAATGCTTCACTTGAGCTTGATACTTCCACGGCGCTTCCTGTCACCTGCGCAGTCATGTCAGCGAGTTTGCGCGTTTCAACCTCCACGTTACTAGCAAACACTGTACTCACTGAGTTCAATTTATCCGTCGATGAAGTCACCAACATTTCGATGGCCGCAGTTTGATCGGCGCTAGTCTTGCTAAAAGAACTCAGCAATAAATCTAGCCGCTCCATCATGCGCGTACGATCATCAAGCAACACATTGTCACGCTGGATGTTTTTTGAAATTTCCTCGCGTAATAGTCCAATCAGTTCGCCCCCTAACACGGTCGCAATCCGATCCATACGAGCACCGTGTTCACTCAGCCAGGCGACTTCAGATTCTCGCCGTGCTTGCACTAAGGCATCCGAGGCTTCCAAAAACCTATTCAAGTCGCTATGGATCCTCTGCGCGCTAGATTGCGCATTGTCGGCAATGTTGCGAGCCGTTGCTTCAAGCGTCGAACAAATGTTTTTCTGTTGTAAAAGCGTTTGTTCGCCAGATTGCTTTAACGCACTTTGCACGACGGAAACTAATGTCGCTTGTGTGGCCTGCGCTTCATGTACAACAGTCACCATCGCGCCCTCCACGATGGGCTTCATGCTCTCTCCCGCCAATCGGCCTGCTTCTGTTAGACTTACTGTGAGCGATTTCTCGACAGATTGAGCAAGTTCGGTAAAAACACCTTGTACAGAAGCGTGGAAGCGCTCTTGGTTATTTACAAGACGTTCGTTTATATGGTTACTCATTTTTTCCATCTGTAGCGTCATTTCTTTTAGTTTTTCTGCGACATTGGGCAATGAATGTGCCTGTAACTGTATCGCTTTGTATGTTTCCTGACGTTGATACGCCAAGGAAAATGGGCGCAATCGCGTGGCGACTTTGGTGTCCAATCGTTGCGCAGTTAGCAGCCTTTCCCGGCGGCTCAATGTCGATACCAGCCCGAGCATGGCCGACGCCGCTACACCGGCAACCGACGTTCCAAATGCCAAGCCCAGCCCCTTGATGGGTGCCGCCAAGCCAGCACGAATTGTCTGAAGGTCAGGCGTGCCTTCCAGTGCAAATACGGCACCATTCAAGGTGGCGACCATACCTAGGAATGTACCTAACATACCTAACATCACCAAGAGGCTGACCAAATACGGGGTAAGCGTCGGGCCGGGTAATCCAATCCGTTCGCCTTCAATACGCAAACGCACTGAATTTTGCAGTGAGGGGTGAATGCTATCTAACCAATCGCCTAGGCGCAGGAGCTTATCGGGAATCGAATCAAGCGCTGTTGAAAGCGTCAATGTCGCGCGACGAAACTGCACCAGTTCCATAATTCCAAGCGCATAAGCGGCACCGATAATGGCCGTGACACTCAACGCCAACACGTTCGAGCCGATAAAACTAATGCCAATCCAAACGATGGCGATGACCCCTAACAGAATGGGCGTCATGAAGAAAAGTCTGTTCATTGATTTCTGTTTGCCTCTTTATCGAACGCTTCAATCAACCCTAACACCGGCTGAAGCTGAACATCTAACTCTGCGAGCAAAAGCATCTGCATTTCTCGGCAAAATTGTCCAATCCATTGCTCGGGTTGTATCCGTTGTGTGGACTCAATTTGATGATGCGAATTTAGTAGATGTTCGAAACGCATTTGGAGCAATTTAGGAACGGTCGAAAATAACTTTCGGGTGCGTTCCCAAAGAATGTCGTCGAGCGTCGCGTCCAATGCGGTCAATTGCGCTAGGGCAGGCGATGCCCCTGAAATGTTTTTTCTAACACTGGATCGCAAGTGGCGAACACGCGCGGCGATGTCACGCTGATGGGCGAGATAGAATCGATGATATGGCTCATAAGCGCCCGGCATTTCGATAGACGCAGCCAGACTCAACACGGGCAACCTTATGTAGGTGTCGCTAGAGCCAGGCGCGCAGCTTTTGACAATGGCGCTGATTAGCGTACGTCGAACCTGTAAAAACTCTTCCGTTATGCCGCCCCCCGAGGCAAGATCGGGATGGCGAGTAGGTGCAGTATTATCACTGGGGAGCGCGTCTGTTTGTACCGCAGAAAGCCGTATGGCTTCGGAGAAGTCGAAAAACTGCCCCAGCCTTTCCGCGAAACTCGTTTGACACGGCTCCACCTCGACCACATTCAGGTCAATTAGCAAACGAATCAGCGTTGAGTTGGCCGCACTCGCGCGACGTGACGCTTGATTCATACCGGAACCAGTAACCCACATTGATGCGTTCGCGAAAATAGCGGAAGGAACAACACGTAACTTGACTGGAACCACTTAAATAGCGTTGAAATACAAACAATAATGGCGAGGTTTTACCCAGCGTCTTCGCATTGGCCGCGCATTATGGCGGTTTTCGGGAAATGTTCAAGGGTTCGCCGTGGCATTAGTCCTGGCTGGAGCCACGGTCACTCCATATTGGATAGATAGGGCGGAATGCGTGAGCCGCGTGAACCAAGTGTGACTGGCTCAGGAATGTGTTCGATGAATCGTCTTAAGCGCATAAACGCCATCGGCTTTCGCGTAGTCAGAAAAGTGCAGCAATAAAGGGGTAAAGACAGTTATTGCCGCTCACCAGCCGAATTATATTTAATGACGAATCCATCCAACTCACCGGCGTTTATATTATTGTCGAAGCCACCCTGGGTGCTGCCGCCAACAAATACATTGCCGTTGTGATCGGTTGTTGCGGTGAAGGCAACATCGTCGCCGCCGGTGCCAAGTTGTGTATCCCAAATGCGTTGGCCATTGCTCGCGAATTTTGCCAAGATGACATCGGAGCCGCCAAAGCTCGTGTTGTTGGCGACGGCGCTGGTGGCAAATCCTGTTAGATAAATTCAGCCGGTGGCATCTGTCGCGACGCCGTAAGCGCGATCATTTCCGGTGCTGCCTAATTTACTCGTCCATTGCAGCGTGCCTGCGTTATTCAGTTTGGCTAAGAATAAATCGGCATTTGCATTCACACTCGGGTCAGTAAAGTCTCCCAGCGTATGACCGCCCAGATAAATATTTGAATTAGCGTCCAGCGCAACAGACGACGCCTGATCTACAAATGGCGTTCCAAATTGCGTCATCCAAAGAATATTTCCCTGCGTGTCTAATTTGGCGACGATGGCGTCATCACCGCCTTGGCTACCGGCTCCACTTAGATTTTGTTCGCTCGCGCCCGCGAGATAGAGATTGTCGCTGCTGTCGCTAAGCAAGGCGAGGGCGAGGTCATTACCCGAGGTGCCAAATTGATGCAGCCACAGCATCTGCCCGGTGCTATCGAGTTTGGTGACGAAAATGTCGAATCCGCCGCTTTGGGTTTGCGTTGGGAAGGTGCCTTTGGTGTAGCCAGCGAGATAGAGGTTGCCGAGGCTGTCAAAGGTAATGCCGCCGACGACATCTGCCCCGTCCGCGCCATCGGTACCCAACTGTTGTCGCCATTTGAGGACTCCGTTTTTATCGTACTTGACCACGAACACGTCGGCATTTCCTGCTAAGCTACCTCCAAACGCACCGTAGGTATAACCGGTAACGTAGGCATTGCCGTTTGCATCCACAGCGATGGCGGTCGGGGTGTCCGCATCGCTTGTTCCTATTTGGCTGGACCACACTCGGGTACCGTCAGCGTCGATCTTAGTTAGGAAAATGTCAGTTGAGCCGACAGGAGTCGAGAACAGATTGCCATCGGTGTCGCCCGTGACGTAGATGGCATTTTGATCGTCAGCCGCGATGGCGTACACGTGGTCCGCGCCGTTACTGGCAATCTGCTGAGTCCAAGGCGCCGTAGTGAAGTGCCAGGTAAAATTGGCCCTCATTGCATCCGCTGACAGATCGGTAATTGCCGTTGTTAATGTCGCAGTATACATTGCTCTGGTCGCAAGCTTACTGGTGGAGTCGAAATTCACGGTGGCGCCACTGCACGAAATACTGCCCGGCACAGGCCCGCTCGGTCCCATCAGCGTAAAGCTGGTATTGGTTACACTGGCGCAGGCCACCGGCTCACTAAATGTTGCGGTGACACGCGTATTATTGGCCACGCGATCTGCCCCTGATCTCGGACTCACGGTGGCGACGATTGGCGGCGCGAGATCGGGTGACAGTGCCGTTGTGAAATTCCAAACAAAATCTTGGGTGAGTGGGTTGCGGGCTAGATCTTGTGCGTGGGTCGTTAAGCGCGCTGTGTAACCGGTGTCGTAGGCGAGATATTGACGTGGGGTGAAGGTCGCGCCGGACGGTGTGGCCGTTACACTGCCTGCGATGGCTAACCCCGACGCGTTGTGTAACGTGAAGCTGGCTGTCGAAAGGCTGGCGACTTCCATGGGTTCACTAAACTCTACGTTTAAGTTGGAGGTGATAACAGTTATTTCCGCCGTAGCCGGGCTGTGGTTTGTCACGGTCGGTCGTATTGTATCGGGTGCACTGCCTGTGGAAAAAATCCAGATCAAATCGGTTCCTAAGAGATTGCCAGAGAGATCTTTGACGGCTTTCGAAATAGTGACGTTATAGCTTGACGAGTAGGCCAAGGGCGCATCGGGCGTAAACGTTGCGGTGGTGCCGGAGTAACTCAGTGCACCTGAAATTTGCGCGCTATTGCTAGCGCGCACAATAAAAGTGGTGGGCAGTAAACTGTCCGGGCGCATCGCTTCTGTAAAGGTGGCCGTAATCGCGCGATTTACGGGCGCCCCGAGCGTGGCGGCGGCAGGAACCGTGTTCACGACGCGTGGCGGGGTCGTGTCTATGGCGCCACCCGTGGTGAACGTCCACGAATAGTCCGTGGCGAGCGCGTTACCGGCGAGATCTTTCACGGCGCTGCTGATGGCGGCGGTATAAACCGTGTCAAATGCAAGTCGGGTCGTAGGCGTAAATGTCACAGCGGCGCCGCTATACGCCACGGTGCCATGAATCACGTTGTTTAGATTATCGTGCAGCGTAATGCTAACCGGTGTTAGGGTGGCCGCATTCATGGCCTCGCTAAAGGTGGCCAATAGTGCGCCATTGGTGCTCACTCCCTTTGCAGAGTTGCTCGGATAAGTTGACGATACAGAGGGCGTCTCTGTATCGGGTGCGACGCCACTGGTAAATGTCCAGGTAAAGTCTTGCAGCAGGGCATTGCCGGAAAGATCTTTAATGGCATTGGTGGCTGTTACGGAGTAAACGGTGTTGTCGGAAAAATTGCGGGCGGGGCGCAAAATGGCGGAATTTCCACCGTATATAACGGAAGCGGAAACGGTTTGGCCGCCACTGATTAATTTCAATGAGTTTCCCGTCACCGTGGCGGGATCAACGGGTTCTGAAAACGTGATACTGACCGCGTTATTGTTAGAGACGTTAGTTTCGTTAACGGATGGGCTAACATACATTACGCTAGGCGGCGTATGATCTATGCCATCGCCCGTCGTGAATGAGAAAACGTATTGCGTCGCTAGCTTGTTTTTAGCAAGATCTGTGATGTCTGTGCTAAGTGTCACAGTGTATTTTGTATTGGTTTTTAAACTTACTGTTGGCGTAAACTTGGCCGCCGTTCCATTCACAATAACCACGCCATTGACGGCCACACCGGCGGGATTAGTCACTTTAAAACTCGTGAGCGTGGCCGTGGTTGGCTCAATGAGTTCGTTAAACGTGACGAGCAATGCCTGATTAGTGGCTATATCTTGTTCACCTTCCGTGGGGCTTGTGGAGGCCACTTGGGGTGGAATCACGTCAGGCGGTGGCCGCGTGGTAAATCGAGATTGGTACTTCGCTGCGAGCGGATTCTTTGCCATATCTTTAATGGCCGTCGTGATGGTCACAAAATACGTGCTAGCATCGTCAAATTCTTTGTCCGGGGTAAACACGGCGCTCGCCGCCTGATACGTGATTGTGCCAGCAAGCGAATTGCCTGCCGCGTCTTTCACGGTCAGCGTAGTATTGTTCAACGTCACGGGGTTGATCAGCTCACTGAACGTAATCGTAACCTTGGAATCTTTTATGATATTTTGCGCGAAGTCTTCCGGCGTGATGCTGCTGACAACGGGCGCAGTACTGTCAAGTGCCGTGCCGGTGGTGAAGCGCCAACTGTGCTCCTTTAACAGTTTGTTGCCAGACTTGTCGGTGGCGGAGCGGCCAATGTTGGCGGTATATCTCGTGTTTGCCGCGAGCGCCGTTCCTGGACTGAATGTGAGCGTTTGTTCATTCAGTGAAATATCGCCAAGCACGTATTGATTGTTAGGGTCGCGCAGTGTCACGGTGGTTGCAGTGAGCGAATTGGCATCCATGGTTTCGCTGAACGTCGCACTGAAACCGCTGTTGAGTACGACTTCAGTATTGCCGTCGCTGGGTTGTGTAGAGGTAACGCTCGGGGCGACCCGATCAGACGGTTGCCGACCTTTAGAGCGACTGCACCCGCCTAATACTAACGTGCAAATTAGGCTGAAGATCAGCGCTAAAAATACATACCGAAAAAATTGACCGTGGACATTCCGCATTT
This sequence comes from Gammaproteobacteria bacterium, assembly GCA_031416175.1. Taxonomy (GTDB): domain Bacteria; phylum Pseudomonadota; class Gammaproteobacteria; order S012-40; family S012-40; genus JANOTC01. The sequence goes on along the minus strand of JANOTC010000388.1, from coordinate 8,574 downwards.
TTCACCCACTGGACGGCGCAATTAGAATTAACTGCGTCGGACTTCTCACTTGGATTCTGAGCTTGTGTTTCCCTTGTTAGAGGCTGGGGCAGGCGTCACTGTCTTTCCCGTCGATATGGGTGCTTTATCTGTTGCTGGTTGCGATTTTTCTTGGGTGGCGCGTAAGGCGCGCACACGCTCTAGGTTTTCATTGGCCTGCAAGAAAAAGGTCGGCGAAGAGGAAATTGCCTTTTGAAATAGTTGTTCCGCCTGCTCGTAATTCTTCTCCGTCATCAAGATGAATCCGAGTTCATTGTATGATTGCGGCTTGGTAAGCACGCGTTCGAACTCTGACTGTGCTTGTGCCAGATCGCCCTTGCGTGCGAAAAGTAAGCCTAGGTTTAGGCGGGCTTGGGCAAATTCGGCATCTTTATCCAGCGCTAAATGATAAAGCCGTTCGGCCTCGGTCCAGTCTCCTGCTAAAAAGCGGGAGTAACCGAAATTGCTTAGCAACTTGGGTGAATCGGGTTCGAGTTCTAATGCATAACTGTAATATGAGCTGGCGGCAAGGAAATCCTTTTCCATGTCAGAAAGAATTCCTAGCCCGCTAAACGTACGTGGGCGCATTGGGTCTAACGCGACTGTGCGCAAGAGCCAGTGCCTTGCCTCATTGCGCTCACCTTTACGCACCAATTCTAGCCCTAAGCCCTCTAACGCCGTCACGCTTTCCGGATTGATGCCTAACAGCATGCGGTAGGCTAACGTCACCAAATCATAATTGCCACGTTGGCTATGCACTTTGGCGATGCCGAGCAAGGCCTTTTCATCTTTGTTGTCGGTTTCGAGCGCCTTCACATAGAAAAACAAGGCAGAGTCCATGTCTCCATTACTCATCGCCGATTGCGCTTTTTCATGGGCCTCGCTGGCGGTTAATGCCGCCTTTTTGTCGGCCAACGGCGGACGTACCGCTTCGCCCTTGTCGTTCTCCAAGAATACGTCGTATTCGCCGGAAGACGTGTCTTTATTGTCGCCCGTCGACGCACAGCCGGAAAACAGGCCGACGACGATGATGAGGGGTAAGATAGCGCTCGTTAATCTCATTGCAATTCCGTTGTTCATTAACGCCTATCCTAGCTACATTGCAGAATGAGTGCCGTGAGCGCGCTCACAAAAGAAAATTTACTACTTAAGGACAGCCATGACTTTGAGAACAACAGGTCCCACCGCAATCACGAAAAAGCTCGGAAAAAAACAGAAAACAAGGGGGAAAATGAGTTTTGTCCCGACCTTTGCCGCTAATTCTTCCGCTTTTTGTGTGCGTTTGTCGCGAAAGTCTTCCGAATAAATGCGCAGTGTGTCGCCGATGCTGGTGCCAAATTTCAAACTCTGTGACAGCAAAGCGACAAAGCCCGTCACCTCATCCAGTCCCGTACGAATCGCGAAATTGCGTAACGCCTTAATGCGATCAATCCCCGCGCGTATTTCTGCGCTGACTAAACCAAATTCTTCGGCGAGAACGGGGTGTGACGTGCGCATCTCATCGGCGATACGTTTAATGGCTAAGTCGAAACCTAAACCTGCTTCAACGCAAACAACGAGCAAATCTAACGCGTCGGGGAAGGCGTGGCGAATTTCGTTTTGGCGTTTCACTGCCAGCTTTTCCAGCACCATATTCGGCCCGAATATGCCAATCGCCGCCGCGCCCATGGCAAAAAACATAAATTTCTTGAAGGCGATATCGGGGAAAAATGGCATCGACAACAAAACCAACGCTGGCAACGCCAACGCGCAGCCGGCTTTGATCGCAAAAAAATTCAAGATGGCATTGGGCTTGCGGTAACCCGCGTGAATGAGTTTGGCTTTGATCTTTGATGTTTCCTCCTCACTGCTCGGCATCACGATGGGCTTTAAGCCACGCATGGTCGCTGCAACGCGATCACCTGTGGGATCTTTGTTCTTGTCGAAAGACTCGCCCGCAATGCCGCGCAGGCGACGCTCCTTAGCCGATTCGCCTGAAGGCAAAAATGCAAGCACCAGCAATGCGGCAATTAAGATTATCCCGGCGAGAAACCCCATCCCGATTAAATCGTTGTTAGGCGAGGGGCCGAGTAGTTGTGTAACAAGGTCAGTTAAGGGTTCCATGCATTCGCCTCAAACATCTATTCGCACCATACGTCTAACCCATAAGAATCCGACTATGTACATTATGGCTGAGTTATAAAGTAACGAAACGCCTTTTGGGTTCTTGAATAATTCGCCGATTAAGTCAGGAGCGAAAGCGTAAAGCCCTAAACCCAATACCAATGGCACACTCGACATGACCACAGCCGACAAACGACCTTCCGCCGATAAGGTGCGCAGTTTTCTTTGAAAGCGATAGCCACCGCGAATAACGCAACTGATTTTCTCCAATAATTCAGCCAAATTGCCGCCTGTTTCGCGTTGCAGCACAATCGCGGTGACCAGCGATTTAAGCGGTTTTGAAGGCATCCTGCGCACCATGTTTTCCAGAGCGATTTTGGTCGGCACACCAAAATTCAACTCGGCAAAGGTGACAGCAAACTCTTCAGCAATGGCGCCTTCCAACTCGTCGGCCACCAATTGCATGGAATAGTTGAACGGGTGGCCTGCGCGTAACGCGCGCGTAATAATGTCTAAGGCCTCTGGCAGTTTTTCATCGAATGAATCAAGCCGTTTAACTTTGTCTCTATGTAATTTGCCAATAGGTAATAAGGTCGCTGCGATCCCAATGGCGAGGGCGGCGAGGGGATTGTGCAGAAAGCCTTGTGCTAGAATTCCCGCCACTATTCCCAATACGCCGGACGACCACAACAGCTTTTCTAAACTGAGCCGCCAGCCAGCTTGCTCCAACCAAAGTGTTAGCGTCGGAATGCCTGGCCAGCCCGTGGCACGGCGATAAAAATCGCTGTTTTTATCATGATAGTCATCACGGACGACGGAGCCGGAGGCGTCCGCGCGATTGCTTTTCCGAATCGCGTCAATACGTTCTTTTATTTTTTGTTTTTGCAGCTTTTCCGTGCTGGTCATGGAGCGCAACATGCCCCATTCGAAAAAGAAAACGGCGAGGGCAACCAAAACGACGATACCAATCAATGCATTGTCCATATCGTTAAACCTCCAATTCGTTTTCGGGGTCGAAAAGGTCCAGATTTACGTGGAGACCGCGCCGATGAAACTCTTCCATACAACTTGGAACGCCGCCGCTGGGCTTAAAGGCGCCGGTTATTTTGCCGTCTTCGCGCACACCACGGCGCTCAAACGCAAATAATTCAACCATGGTGATAATTTCGCCTTCCATGCCGGTGAGTTCGCAAATGCTGGTCATCCGGCGACTGCCATCTTCCAAGCGTTGCACTTGCACAACGATATCAACAGCGGCTGAGATTTGCGCGCGCACGGCTTTAATCGGCAATTCGAAACCCGCCATGGCCACCATGTTTTCGATACGTCCCAGCGCTTCGCGCGGCGTGTTGGCATGCAGCGTCGCCAACGAACCGTCATGGCCGGTGTTCATCGCTTGCAACATGTCCATCGCTTCGGCGCCGCGTACCTCACCTAACACAATGCGGTCGGGGCGCATACGTAAGGCATTGCGTACCAAATCGCGCTGCGTAATATCGCCTTTTCCCTCAATGTTAGGTGGGCGAGTTTCCAATCGAACCACATGACTTTGTTGTAACTGCAATTCCGCCGCATCTTCGATAGTGACAATGCGTTCGGAATCCGGGATATAACCTGACAAGGCGTTGAGCATCGTGGTTTTGCCCGATCCTGTACCTCCGGAAATCACGATATTTTTCCCGGCCGCCACCGCCGCCATCAAAAATTCACACATGCCCTTCGACAAGGCTTTTTTCTCCACCAAAGCCGGGAGTCTCAATGGATCGGATGGAAAACGACGAATAGACACCGTCGCGCCATCCAGCGCGAGCGGGGGGATAATGACATTGACGCGCGAGCCGTCCGCGAGCCGGGCGTCGCACATCGGGCTGGATTCATCGACACGGCGCCCTACGCGCGAAACGATGCGATCCACCACGCGCATTAAGTGCGCATTGTCGTCAAATGTGACCGGCGTTTTTTGTAGCTTTCCGCGCTTTTCCACGAAAATATTTTTCGGACCATTGATCAAAATATCCGTTATTGACTTGTCACGCATTAATAGCTCTAACGGTCCTAAGCCAAGGATGTCGTCTTCAATGAGTTGCGCGACCTTTTTACGCGACTCTCCACTAAGCGGTACATCATGCTCGTCTAACAGCTTTTGCGATAAGGTTTGAATTTGCGCTCGGGCTTCTTTTTCTTCTAATTCACCCACTTTCGATAAATCAAGCATGGAAATCAATTTTTCGTAGATCGCCTTTTTTTGTTTTATCTCATGCGCCGTCACGTAATTCTCTGCAGCAGGCGGTGGAGGCGGCGCGCTTTCTTTTGGCTTTTCGGGTGGCGCTGACGCATTGGCCGAATGTGCAGATTTCTCCGCGTCTTTAGTAGGCGCCGGGTTAGCGGCGGGTGCCGCCTTATCATCTTCCGGGCGGTGAATAAAGGGGAAACGTAAACGTGCCTTTAGGCTCATAGATTACTTCTTGCCCCCGAAGAGGCGCTCAATTGTACGTTGAAAGGCGGGTTTCTCGACGTTTTCTGGTTCTCCACAAATTTCTGTGACTAATTTCTGCAGTCCCTTGGCGACCGGCGATGTGGGTGCGAAGTCGACGAACGGTTTCGCGATTTCAGTAGCGGCGACGGCACGCTGGTACTCATTGGCCAATTGCGCGACCGGCTTATGGCCTAAGGTAGCTTCAATGTCTTTCATTTTGATCGACATCTTATCGTCATAGCGATTCACAATGACCATCACGCGTTCTAACGGCGCCTCGAAGTCTTGGCGCAGAATGTCGATCAGCCGCTTAGCATCGCGCACGTGCGCCAAAGTTTGCTGCATCACTAAAATAAAACGCGAACTACGTCCCGCCACGGCGGCGAAAATAGGGTCGATCTGTCGAGGCATGTCGACAATGGTGTAATCAAAGGACTGTGTTGACAGCAACAACAGGCGCTCAACGCTTTCCGGAGGAATTTCTCCCGGCAACACAATGTGGTCGAGCTTCTCGCCTAAAATATGTAGCCCACTCATGTGTTTACTCATATACGACGGTAACGCCATCGCATCGAGTTTGTTGGTCATGGCTAACACTTCTGACATGCCATATTGCAACTTAACATCAAGATTTAACGCCAAGCTTCCAAATTGCAAATCAAGATCAAGCAAAGCCACTGAAGACTTATGTTTCGCTGCAATAATGTGAGCAATATTCGTCGCCACAAAGGAGGCACCCGAGCCGCCGGCGGTATTAATCACGGTTAAAATTTGTTGCGTTTTTGAACGCGCGCCCGCCGTGCGTTGCTCTCCAACAGTGGCTAACAGCGTATGCAATTCTTCCGCGACCACCGGGTGCGATAAATAGTCGCGCGCGCCAATTTGCATGGCTGAACGCATGCACTGAATATTGTCTTTCGGTCCTACGACAATAAGTGAGGGGCCAGGCGAACGGCTGGGTGACATGGCGCGCAACCAAGCTTCCCAATCGCGGCCTAGGCTTAGAATAACAACTTCGGCAACAGGCGCATTTTCCGGCGAACTCAGCCCATTGGAGCCGGGAGCGGTAAAATGGCTCGCAATATGATAGCCATTGGCTTTAAGCGCACTTTCTAGCGCGCGTATATCCGCCGTTCCCTCACCTAGTATTTGTATTCGCAATGTTTTCGGCATGACTGGTTAATAACCACTTGTAACACTCCATAATGCCATTCCCTCGTTGTTTTTAGACTTAGGGTCCGTTTTCCGAATTCGACGTCTTCACGCAATAGCTAGCGCCTTAGCAGCCGGAAGCCTCACTGGGCACAATACCTAAACTCTCCCTGGGTAACGTTGTTGTGAAGGGCGGTAAGGTAATCGACCCGAAACCAGGAATCATTAGGTGCAGGGTGTAACCGCGTATGCTGACTTGCACGTAACGCACGTTCATAAAGCCCTCCGCGTTACCGGGGCTGGGGTTGGCAACGACAGCACCGTTGGCATCCAAATAACTGACGTTGACATGGGCCGCTTTGAGATCAGGAATGAGTTTCATATTATTAAACAACGCACTTTTAGCAATATTGTCCGATTGCACGGCGCACACGGCTGCCGCACGCGCGCCCATGCGGGTGGACTCGGTCAACACGTTGTAGGTGAACATCGCGCGGCCAATTTCAATGGTCGCCATAAAAAGCAAAAGAAACAGCGCGCTGACTAACGCGAACTCCACCGTGGAGGCGCCTGCCTGACGATTCCGCGTTGAGCGAGCTTGATAGTTCATAACGCGACCATGACTGACGAGGCGCGCAACTTGACCGGAAATACATTCTGCCCCACCACTCGGTTTAAGGTATCGCCCATCACCGGCGAAAAACTCAGTTCTGCCGACACGGTTAAAGGGGCTACACCGTTGTTCGTCGCACAATGCCCGGCGCTGGTGCCGTACGTGCAGGCGACGGTGATATCACTGCTTCGGAGACCTTCCACTAGACTCTCGCCATGTCCGCCAATATTGCCGTAGAGAACCAAGTTGCGCGCCGCGAGGATTTTTGTCGCGGTTAAATTGGCGTGGCCGACACTGGTGAGCGATTCGCCCGCAATATAACGGGCGCCGTTTTCGACGGATTTGGTCAGCGTTGAGTAGGTATAAAACGCCCGTCCGAGTTCAGTGAAGGCCACTAACATTAACAATAAGAAAGGCAGCGCGACGGCGAATTCAACCATCGCGAGTCCAGATTGATAATTCAGAGCATGAGCGATACGTTCATGACGAGTTTTCATAATTACGAGTCCCACCTGTCTGGATCCCCATAGAGCTGGATTGTATGCAAGCCCGTCCCTACCCCAGGAGCGGGGCCTGGTGTTCCTTTCGCATTGCACTCCTTGATTAATTGGCCGTTGAGTCGCTCGTCCTTTTTCGGGCCAGTCACCGTGACAGGCTCGGTCAAAAATGCGCAGGCAAGACCCAGCACCGGAACCTCGTCGCGACCGTTAATGGGGTTGCTGCAATCGGCAACGATAATGGGTGCAATACGTCTAAGTGATAAACCATTGGCTGCCGCGTCCCAGTTTTTGCTCGCATAGTCCGCTTGATATTGTGCATAAGTGTCAGGGTATCCAGCCGGACCCGCGTCAGTCACCAGATCAGGCGGATAGTCCGTGCTGTTCACCGGGCCAGAATATAGGCCAAATCGGGTATTCGTGCCCTGTTGCACAGGACCCGTTTTTTGCCCTGGCTCCGTTTCAACTGTGCCAGTGGGCGAAAGGCATCCAGACTCGTCGCCCGCCATGAATTTTCGCGTGTCGTCGCCACCGCGTTCTCCGTTGAGCGCCGCGATTTGGAAATTACCTGGGCCAACCGGTCCCCCTGGTTTGCCCAAAATAAGTGCTACAGTGGTGCCGTAATTGTAACCGTACAAACCTGCGTCATTTGGCGGCTTGGTGGCGTCACCGCAAATTAGGGTCGGCAGTAAATTGCAGGCTTTTCCTAAGGTGGGGCTGGGGCCAGCCACCGCACTTCCAGAAAGATCCAGCGCGTCAACACCCGCCACACGCATGAACCAGGTGTCCACCTGCGCGACGCCCTTACGCAACGATACGCGAACATAACGCGTTGCGGCCGGATGCGGAATAAATGGGCTGCGTGTGTTCGAAAACTGAATAGTGAGGTCATTCGAGTCTATGCCAATCTCTCCCAGTTCACTGTTGGCAGATTGCCCAAGTGCTTGGGTGAACACTTCTTTAGCCACTTCCTGAGCGCGGGCTTGTGAATGCGTAAGATCGAGATTTTTTGCTGACGCAAGGGCCGATGCATCGAGGGAGTTTTGAAGGCGTGTTTTATTGACAAAAGCATGTCCGGAGTCTAACGATAATCCGGCCACACCGACCATGACCAGGGTCCCAAGTGCCACCATCGGGATAATAGATCCCTGTTGCGTGCGTGGTGACATCCTTTTCGCCAAGCTGGGGTGCGCTGTGAAGCGGCGACTCCGCTGACGGGTTTTCATGGTGTTATGAACCTCCAGTAAACGGTGAAGCAATGGCTTTGATGGTTTCTTTGGTAATGTCGCTGCGGCGATACACACGATTGATATCCGCCGTGGCCTTCGTCGCGTCCTGGCCGAGTGGGGGAACTTGACTAGGGAAAGCCGCCGCCTCGGTGTCGTAAATTTGGCCAGCAATCATTGCTCTAACCGATTTGCCATATTCGCTCGCTACTTTGGAGTGGGGGGAGGCGCATCCTACTAATAGCGCTAAGCTTGTGCACGTGAGTGCAACCCGACAATGTTTTAATGACGTGCTGTTAAGTAACATGTATTACAACCTAAATTTGATGCCCGAAACTCGGGCTGCCACTGGCGATACGTTGCGACGACACTTTATTCGAACTCGCACTAAAGCGCGTCTTACCACGAGATTTCGCATCTCGACCTTCTAACAATCCCAGAAGAAAAAATTCTGCGTCGTTGGGCGTGATGAAATTATCGGTGGGCAAC
>JANOTC010000387.1:0-2506 GCA_031416175.1 Gammaproteobacteria bacterium | reverse complement strand
TTTTTGGTCCGTTCTGCCCTCGCTGGTGACTTTGCCAAAGTCTGATTGTTGCCAACGCTAGGTGGAAGTTGAGGTAAATCGACTGCTTATACGCCCCCATCCTGACCGAAACGCAGATCCAGAACAACGCTGAACGTCAATTAGTGCGGATTTGATGGCTTAACGTGCGTAAAATTCCCTTTCGTGTCTTGTCCTCTGTATCGTGGCCCGCGAAAATCGTCGTCTGGACAAAACTCCCATATGGGACTATGATTCCCATATGGGACTCTCCGATAAGGCGCGGCGATGCAACAGAAACCACAATCCATTCCATCTAACATAGGGCCGGCGGCTCTGCGCACTTTTTTCAATATTCTGGAACGCTGGCAACTCGGCGCCCAAGAAGGGCAAACGCTGTTGGGCGCGCCGGGCAGCACCTACTTTCGGTGGAAGAAAGATCCTAATCAGGCTCAGGTCGACGCGGACAAATTGGAGCGGATTTCTTACATCCTGGGTATCTATAAGGCGTTGCACCTGATTTACAGCGATGAGTCCGTGGCGGACGGATGGTTAAAGCGACCCAATCAAAACCCGTTGTTTGGCGGTCGCCCCCCGATTGAGCGTCTGCTCGGTGGGCACGTGGCGGATCTATACGTCACTCGGCAACACGTCGATGCGCGTCGCGGTGTTATTTGAACATCCCGATTACGGAAGAAACGTGGCCCAAAGCCTATCGCATTGTCAGTAGCCGCTTCCCGCTGGTCGGCGTGTTCGATACGGTGGCCGACGCCGCCGACTTAGAGGCGATTTACTACCTTGAATCGTTGACCAATCCGCGTATTCGCACAGAAACGGGACAGATTGAACTCGTTCGCAGCGAAGATCTATTGACGGGTCCGGGCACCACGCCAATCATGGCCGCATTTACGCATCTGAACGTGTCGGGCAGCCGTTTTAGCAACGGAGAGTTTGGCATTTATTATGCCGCCAACACGCAGCCGACGGCGATCGCGGAAACCGTTTTCCATGTTGAGCGGTGGGCAAAAGAATCAAACGATCCCGCCACTTCATTTGTGATGAGAGTGTATATCGGGCGTTTGAATAAACGCCCCTATCACGATTTAAGAGGGCTGGGTGCTGCTCATCCTGGGCTTTTTGATCCAGATCCTATGAAGTATGGCCCTGCGCAACACGTGGCCGCTCAACTGCGTAGCGAAAACAGTTGGGGGCTGTTCTATGACAGCGTGCGCGATCCCACTGGCGAATGTATCGCGGCATTTCGGCCTCCTGCCCTTGGTGCTGTTCACCAAGGGCAACACCTCGCCTATTGCTGGAATGGCCAACGCGTGGCTGAGGTACTCGAACTACGCTCTGTCACCCGCGCGAGTTAACTGATCCAAGGCCAATCCGCACTTATGCGGCCAGCGTAAACTTTGCCTCAATCGCCAGCCGTTTGGTCATGTCCAAATCGAATCTCCCATAGGGGTTTATGTGGCTGTAGATCAACGGCGACAGGGCTCGCAGGTCAGCCGCGCTCATTTTGTTGCGCCAGGACTCCTCAGACAGCACGCACTGAATCATCAGGGTATTGATGTAGACCAGACATAGCTGCAACAAATGCAGCGACAACACGGACAGCTCTTGCTCTTCCAAGCGGTTACTCGCGACTTCACCGCTCTTGCCGTAGAAAATGAATTCATTGGCACTATTCCAGTTCTCCACAACGTTCAGTCCTTCGTGAATTTCGCGTCGGAGTGCTTCGGAATCGATATACCGGCACAAAAAGATTGTCTTCAGCACTTTACCAAGCTCCGCCAGGGCCTGATACGTGGGGTGCTGAAGGTTGCCGCGCGTAAAACGACGCAAAATGGCCTCTGCCTCGGCCGTGCCCAAGCGTAATGCAGTCGCATATTTTATCATCTCATCGTACTGCTGGCGGATTAGCGAATAGATGCAAACCGATTTGTGTTCGACATGCCAATAAATCATGACACCGCGTCCGCCATAGCGTATATGCCATTCCATCATTAGATTCTGGTCCCAAGCCCCGAATTTTTTCGAGTCCGATGCGCACGAGGTGGTGCCTTCGCCCCAGATTTACGGAAGCCGTGCCGCAAACGTTGCGCTGGCGACTTCAGCGATCGCTGCACGCAAAGCATTTTTCTGAATAAAACGATGGCGTACATAACGCAATTCCTGATATGTCGCACCGTGACCAGCCGCGGCGATTCGCTTGAGTCCTGCATTGGTGCCTAGCGCATAGAGGCTCAGTAACATTCGCCGCTGCAATGTGTCTCGATCCAGCGTTTCGCGTTGTCGGCTGCTCTGGAAGTGACCAGTGAAGTTCACTCGCAGATCCGCTTCCTTGAGAACGTCTAATAGGCTGGTAGACTGAGTGCAGTCACCGAGTTTGGTGGAGAAATGGGCGTTTTGGTCAAGCTGAATGATGGGTCTCTCACTAAGTGGCTGTCTTTATGTGATTTTCACGTTCGGCGATGGACATGCAGAAGTCCATCGCCGAACGTGA
>JANOTC010000386.1:0-2079 GCA_031416175.1 Gammaproteobacteria bacterium | reverse complement strand
GCTTGGTTGGTCAAAGAAGGACCGAGCGGTCTACGAGCATCGTGCGCCGCTGCTAGCGGTACAGGCAGTGTTCGCCGGACTGCTGGGCGCAACGAAAAAGCAAGGCGTCTTTCGGCCGGAAGACTTGATTCCAACGAAGCTAAGCGACGGCACCGACGTTCCCTCCTATCAGGTGTACTTGGTACTTGCCTGGCTGCGTAGTCTTGACGTGGTGCAGCGCCAGGGTAACGACGGCTACAAGGTGCTGCGAAAGCAGCTGCCATCGGCAGACATGAAGAAGTACTGGGAAATGACGCAGGAACGGTCCACAACATGAACGCACATGCCGACTCGCCACTCGATTGCAAGCAGCTTGCCCTCGATCTCCTTCACGCAGACAGCGAAGCTGAGGTCGTATCGATCCTCAGAGCACGTGGGCTCTGGGAAGATCGATCCCTGTGGCGCCTGTACGGCGACAAGGAGGGGAATTTCGCGCAGGCTGGAAATCAGCAGGCGCTACCCGAGGCAGCGCTCGTCGAAAAGATTGTTAACTCGTGCGACTCGCGGCTAATGCTTGAGTGCCTGCGGCGTGGCGTGGACCCCATCTCTGCGAATGCTCCCACAAGCGTCAGAGACGCGGTGGCGATGTTTTTCGAGAATCGACGCGCCAACGACGGGCAAGCCGGATCGCTGGTGGACTGGCCAAATGAAAAGCGGAAGAAGGAGACCCACCACATAACGATCGCGGCGACGGGCGGGCGCCCAACACGGGGCCAAAAGTCAAAACGGATGTCTCTGACGATTTCTGACGAGGCCGAAGGTCAGAGCCCAATGCGTGTGCCAGAAACAATCCTGTCGCTCAATGCTAAGAACAAACAACGCATTCGATTTGTACAGGGCAAATTCAACATGGGTGGATCTGGCGCCCTCCGTTTTTGCGGCAGCATGGGCCTGCAACTTGTCATTTCGAGGCGACACCCGGACCTTGCGAGTCGTGAGCAATCGTCGGACCCATCAGTAGACCTTTGGTCCGTCACAGTTGTCCGCCGCGAAGAGCCCAGCAACGTAAACGGCGAGCCGGTGCATTCAGAGTTCACCTACTTAGCACCGATCGGATCAGGAACGCGTCCGCGAGGCGGTTCACTCCTAACATTCGCGGCTGAAACCATGCCGTTGATGCCTGATCGCGACGACGCATACGCCAGGCAAATTTCGTCCGGCACAACTTTGAAGCTCTATGAATACCAAACGAAGACAGGACAGAGTTCTGTCTTGCTGTCGGACGGATTGCTTTATTCGCTCGAACGACTGTTGCCCGAGATAGCACTACCTGTGCGCATTCACGAATGCCGTGGATACAGTGGCCATGCAGGCAGCCATGAAACAACCATTGCCGGGCTGGTTGTTCGCCTAGAGGAAGGCAAGGGAGATAACCTCGAACCGGGCTTTCCGTTGTCTGTTAGCTTCCAAGCGGCAGGCATGCGCATGACTGCGCGCATTTACGCGTTTCGCGAAGGTGCGGCGTCGACCTACCTTAGCGACGAGGGCGTCATATTCATGATCAACGGGCAGGCACACGGCTACCTTCCCAAGTCAATGTTTGCTCGGCCGAAGCGAGTTGGTCTTCCCCGCCTCAAAGACTCATTGCTGCTGCTTGTGGATTGCTCATCCTTATCTTCCACGCAGCGTGAGGATCTATTCATGAGCAGCCGCGATCGCCTCAGCAAAAGTCAGCTACGCGACGAAATTGAAGCCGAGCTCGAGGACCTTCTTAAGAACAACAAGGACTTGGGCATCCTGCAGAACAAGCGCCGCGAGATCGATGTCAATGAGAAGCTGAGCGAAGACAAACCTCTTGAAGATGTCTTGAAGCGCATCCTTACGTCGTCGCCGACGCTAAAGTCGTTGTTCCTTCAAGGCCAACGGCTAGCTCGGCCTTTCGCTGGCGGCGCAGGCCAAGGCGGCGGCCAAGAAAAAGGCGCGTCGAAGGGGAACAAGAAGTTCGTCGGACGCCGACACCCCACGTACTTCCGCGTTGCTGAAAAACCCCAAGGAGGTCTTGTTGCGAGAAATTGGGAAATGGGGCGGCGCATGCGCGTC
>JANOTC010000385.1:0-3032 GCA_031416175.1 Gammaproteobacteria bacterium | reverse complement strand
CGTGGTTAAAGCGCATAAATGAGTTCACTATCGGGATCACGAGACGCCTCACGGCGCCCCCCGATCCCGATTATAGGTTGACGACCATGAGCCTACCTTCTGATATAGAGTCAAGACTCGAACGAGATTTCGGAGGTCTGGAGGAGCGCCGATTGGTGAAGGAACGGCTTACTAGCCTCCAGGTTCAGAAAACGGAACGCGTTATTATGAACATGGCCGTGAATATGAGTACGGCACTGTTCGAAGGTGAGGAACCTTAGTGAACCATTTAGGGCATAACAAACCGCCTGATCAGCGGCGATACAACTAGCTTGACAGCTACCGTTCAATCAACCGATATGCCTCTGCCAGGCGTGCCGCCCAGGCGGCCGCATCCGCGGCGGTCCTAACCCCGTCCTGACGAATCTCGATCATGGCACTTAATAGACCGCGGCCCTCGCCATGCACCGGTATCGTATAGTCGTATTCCTCCTCAATCGGATAAGGCTGGTTGTCGCCTACCGCGATACGCGTATCCTGTGTAAGCGTACTGAGCAAGCGCCCGGCGAGGCGGCGGTCACGCCAATGAGAAACACCGATGTGCCAAGGCCGCTGCTTGTTGTCCAGCACAGGCGTGAAACTGTGAATGCTGAGCAACAGACTGGGCCGGTCGGAACGGTCATCAAGCACCTTCGTAATCGCGCGGTGGTAAGGCACGAAGAGTGTGTTGACGCGCTGAGTTCTGTCCGTGGCGCTCAGCGCGCAATTGCCAGGGACCCGTACACCCGCACTGTGTTCAGCGATCAATAGCGCACTGCGTAACGGCCGGTTGCAGTCGATGACGAGACGCGAATAGCCGCTTAGCACTAAGGGTGCATCAAGCAGTATCGACAGACGGCGCGCGACCTCGGCGGCGCCCGGATCCCAGCTAATATGATCCGCTAATTGCTCCGGTTCGAGGCCCAGGTTATCCAAACGGCGCGGGACGCGGTTTGAGGCGTGATCACAAACCAGGACGGCGTTGCTGCGACCATGTGCATTAACCACCTCGAACGCGGGTGGCTCATCGGGCTCCAACAACGGCAACTGCAATGTGGTGTCGGCGTTATTGGAAGGTGTCATTACCACGTCCTTTGCGTGAGCGCTTGTTGTGCAGGGTTCGTAATTGCATCGTCCTGGCGCCTATACTTCGTCCGTCCACACTTTGAAGCTCTTAAGAATATTCAGACCGAACGTGTTACTGATGGGTACATCGGCGGCATCTCGACCGTGAGCGATCAATATGCGCCCAATACGCGGGATGTTATTGCGCGGATCGAAGCTATACCATTGCCCGCCCAGGTAAGCCTCAAACCAGGCGGAGAAGTCCATGGGATCTGGGCTTGCCGGCACACCGATGTCACCCAAATAGCCGGTGCAATAGCGTGCGGGAATATTCATACAGCGACAGAAGGTGACCGCTAAATGCGTGAAGTCGCGACACACGCCGGTGCGCTCGTTGTAAGCTTCCAGAGCGGTTTTGGTGGCACGTGCATGATGGTAGCCAAAGTGCAAATGCGCATGGACGAAATCACAGATGGTTTGCACGCGCGCCCAACCTGGTGGCGTGTTCTGGAAGAGACTCCATGCGACTTCTGAAAGTCGGTCGGTCTCGCAGTAGCGGCTGCCAAGCAGATACACGAGTATTTCCGACGGTAAATCTTCGACCGCATGTTGCACGGCAAAGGGGGCGACAATATCAGGCAGCCCGTTATCACGGATAAGCGCATCAGTGGCGATGTGCAGAATTCCAGAAGGCGCAATACTCCGACTGCACCAGTTTCCAAAGCCATCGCGGTAGGCCGTAATCGGGATTGATGGCTGGGTTTTGATGTGATCAGCCTTGATCACATCCGCAGCGCGTGAGTAATGAGTATTGAGCATCAAAATCATGGGTGTCCGTTGCGGACATTCATAAGCTAATTCGAATCCAACTCGGATATGCATAGGTCGCTCCCTCGGCTAATCAAAGGTTGGCGGGTGACAGCACTTCGTAAGCATTGCGCAGCCATGTTTTTACCCGCTGCCGTTCCAGCATGCCCAGCGTGCCCAGCGTGCCCGCCCCCGCATCTCGATTGTTAGCGGCCGCCCAAAAACTGGTATTTTGTTGATCAATTTTACGCATAGTCGCGTCGTGCAGGCGGGGGAATTCGATTACCGTCGCCCCTGCCGCAATGGCTCGCTGATACACACTCGAACGCATTAGAATCGAAAAATCGTTGCCCCGTCCATAGTTCAACACAATAAAGTAATTGGGTTCGGCCCCGAAGGCATTTAGTAGCCGCGCAAGCAGATTGACCGAATCTTGGCCGTCGTCCATTACGTGCCAGAAATTGGCAGCGAATTCCAGCTCGCTCAACGCCTCAAATACACTTGAGTCGGTAATCCAGCGCTCTATGGGAGCAAACGTTTGCGCCGCCAAATCGACTATTACGTTTTGATTCGGTTTTTCTTCTACCGCATTAACAATAGCATCCAAACCTTCGTAACTGTCGACGATGGTCGGGTGAGCATAACTGCTGTAAAAGCGCGTAAATGAACTGTGTGAACGATCAGTATCGAAACCGATGAATGGCTTTTCCCTGTCAATGTGATATTGCGCCATGACGCGCGATACCACTGACTTGCCCACGCCACCTTTCTCGCCACCAATGAAATTGATCGAATTCACGTAATCTCCTTCCCACGTTTATAAGCAAGATAAGGTATTGCAAGAGGCGAACCTAATTTTAGTAATATTCGATTTTGGCATTAATGGGCGCCGACACTGCAAGTCACGTGATGAATTGCACGCAATCGTATAGTCCATTGAGCACCAACATGGAGCGCAGCCGATAGATCTGCACCACTGGGTCGCGGGCCAACGCCAATAGGAATTTATTCAAGGCTTCATTTAATCGCACTTTTACCCCCCACACTGAGGGTACCGTCACGCCACGAAGACGCGCATAGTTCATCCCATCGTTGCGTCGCGATATGGACGGATTCACCTTTTCGGAGGACATTGTATGCAT
>JANOTC010000384.1:0-5972 GCA_031416175.1 Gammaproteobacteria bacterium | reverse complement strand
CGGCCGGGGTGGCAATGGCGACGGCGCGTTGTTGCAAGTAGCTTCTGGTGCGAATACGCGGCTCGCACGTGAAAACACCGCTCGTATCACTGGCGGTTTGGTGCTGGGTCAAAACTCTCTGGTCCAGGGCAATAGTGTCATTCTCGATGTGACGGGCTCAATGCGCGTGGATGGCGACGTGCAGGCTACCGATTCGCTGGATATTGGTGTTCCGCGACTGTTGTTTGGTGCCGCGCCAACTCAAACTGAAGGTACGTTTTTGCCGACTGCCTTAACCGGAAACTGGACCTCGTTGAGCCAGGTGTCGTTGCGTAGTTACAGTAGCATCGATTTCTATGGTGGGGTGTCGCTGGGCTCCAGTTTGTTGAAAAAGTTGATTCTGCAAAGCCCGGTTCTGCGTGCAGCCGGTACGGCCAGCGCGCAAGACGTGCGATTGACTGCCTCGGAGCTGACACTTCGCGGCGGGGATGGTAGTTTGGTTACCCAGCCTGTCGGAAGTGATAAGAAGCTAACAATAAATGCCACCCGTTTGAAATTGGCCGGGGGCAAAAATCTATTCGAAGGCTTTTCGTCGGTGGTCTTCGACGCCGCCACGGAGGTGGTAGCCACTGAAACAGGCTCGTTGCAGACGCAAGGGGATTTGTTGATTTCGGCCCCCGTTATCACCGCGGGAAATGGCGTGGACTACGACATTACGAGCCGCACGGGGCTTGAAATCCATGGGAAAGGGCCGATCGTGGAGCGGCCGCAAGGGCTGGGGAGCAAGCTCACACTAATTGCTGCGCGGCTGATGGACGATGGCTTGATCGACCTACCTTCCGGGTATGTGAGTCTGACCGCGACGGGGCCAGGCGGCTTGACCGTAGGTTCCCATGGCGTAGTTCAAGTTGCGGGCCAGCACCGACCTTTGTTAGACGGTGCGGCGTTTGAAACTCCGGGTGGCAAGGTCGTGTTGTTTGCTGAACAGGGTGACTTAGCCGTGGACAGCGCCGCTGTGATTGACGTTTCCGGTGCGGGCGAAGGCGCCGACGCGGGTCGCGTGGAAGTATCTGCGCCCAATGGCATTTTGAACATAGCCGGTACCCTCAAGGGAATGGCGGGCGTTGGCGGTCGGGGCGGTGAGGCGAAGCTGGATGCGCGGAATATTGTCGCTCTTGCCGTCGTCGGACAAAAACTTAGTAATGCAGGGTTTAGTGGCGCTCAATCGTATCGGCAACGCGACGGCGATATTCGCATCGGCTCAGCGGCTACCGTGGCCGCCGGATCGTTGTTGTTCGCCGCAGACAATGGTGCAATTACGGTTGATGGCACCTTGGTCGCGGCTCGGCCTCGCGGAGGGTCGGTGCGGCTGGTGGCAAAAAATGATGTTAGAGTCTCCGATACTGGTGTTGTGCGCGCTACTGCAAGCGACGCGGGTGCAGCGGGCGTTGTCGAGCTGGAAAGCAATGAAGGCTGGGTTCGAATAGCCAAGGGTAGCCGAATTGTAGCGGGGTCTGCAGAAACGGGTGGTGTCGTGCGTTTGATCGCGAGCCGCCCAGTTGGTGAGAAAATTCGAGTTTCGGTGCTTCCACACGTCTCGTTTGCTATCGTGGCCGATTTGGTTGTGGTTGGCATGCTAAATGAGTCAGATAAAATAATTTCAGGGCAGATTAACGCAAACACTCAAACTAAAATTCAGGCCGATTTAGTTGGATTCGGAGCAGGTCTGGGCGATCAGCGTAAAGACCTGGGCGCCGATGGCCTACCCTCGCTACGCGTTGTGCCCGGTGTTGGCATAGATGTTTTAGGCGACTTGAAACTGGCGGCCGATTGGGACTTTGCCAAATGGCGTTTTGGCGACGTGGCGACGGGGGCGGAGGCGGGCTTGTTAGTTCTGCGCGCGGGTGGAGATCTAACATTAAATGGATCGTTGAGCGACGGATTTGCCGTTACGACCTTAAACAAAACAGGCACACTCAAAGTCGGCCCGTCCTGGTCATATCGTGTGGTCGCTGGTGCCGATTTCGCGGCTGCCGATGCGCTGTCGTACCTTGGAACTACCAACGTTGGAACGCTTACGGTTGGGTCGAGTAAATGGGTGCGAACTGGCCAAGGTGAAATTCGCCTGGCAGCGGCGCGAGACATTGTTTTGGCAGGGCAGGGCGATAAATCTGCCGTGGTCTATACTGCGGGTGTGCCCGCCGCGCCGTTGGCTGGTGCTATTGCGCCGGCTTCCTTTGCATTCCCGGAGCACGGAGGAAATATCGATTTGTCGGCAGGTCAAGACGTTCAAGGGCAACCGACAACACAATTGTACACGCGCTGGTTGCCGCGCTCAGCGAAGAACGGCGCAACCTGGGGTATTAATTTCTCGGAGTTTCATCAAGGCGTAGCGGCCTTGGCCGGCGGTAATGTGACTATTGCCGCCGCCCGCGATGTGGTCGAACTCTCGGCGTCGATTCCGACCGTTGGGCGTAGCGTCCCGAATGAGGGCGTTTACCAAGTCCTGAATGGGGGCGACTTGCAGGTTAGCGCCGGTCGTGATTTGTTGAGCGATCTGTTCTTTGTTGGGCGGGGCACGCTAACGGCACGAGCGGGGCGGGCAATTCTACGTGATCCTGCCGCGTTGCTGAAACCTGTTGCAAGCGACTCGAGCAGGCTTTCCGCCCTTTTTGCAATTGGGGAGGGCGCTGTCGATATTCGAGCACGGCTTGACGTCAATATCGATTCTGTGATCAACCCGACGGTACTTGGTCAGGGTTCGGGTGTTGTGTTCACAAATGAAACTTATTTCTTTACCTATGTTGAAACTACCGCTGTAAAGATTGCGTCGCTAGTGGGCAACGTTGGTCTAAAAAATCAGGGGGCTGTTGACATTTCGTATTACGACAAGACCCTTACTACCCGGGACAACAAGTTTCCGGTTTATCCAGCCAGTTTGAGCATAATGGCCCCGGTTGGCGACATTAGAATACAGAATCCGATTGTCATGGTGTCTGCACCTAACAGTCAACTGCGGCTGCTGGCCGGTCACGACATTGGCGCGGGGGCCGGCATCGTTATGTCCGGCGTTGATCCTGTTTTGCTTCCCGCGCAGAAGAATCCGTCGGGGACGTACAATATGGCCGCCGTTTGGAGAATTATCGGGTCGCAGGGGACGGCAGGTAGTCGGCCTGTTCACACCGGGGATACGGTTCCTGTAACAGTGGTGGCTGGAAACGATGTGACTGGCGTTATTCGTGTGCCGAAAGCGTTACGAGTAACGGCGGGGCACGATATTGTCAATTTGGATGTGTATGCGCAAAATCTGGCGTTCACGGATGTAAGTGAAATCAACGCCGGCCGCGATTTGGTGTTTCGATCATCTCGCGACAGCCAGGGCCGTCTGGAGTCCAACTACGGCAGTATCACTATTGCCGGTCCCGGTAAGCTGTTCGTGTTTGCAGGGCGCAACGGCGACTTGGGTGTATCGAGTGGCATTGTCTCGCGTGGAAATTTGTCGAATTCCGGCCTGGCGGAGCATGGTGCTGACATATTGGTTTATGCCGGTCTGGCGGCTGACTATGTCGATTGGTTGCAGCAGAATATTCAGCCGAAAACGGATGCGGCTGAAAAATCGGCTGAAGTACAACAGTTATTGGCGTTCGTTTCCCAGCGACTGGGCCGTACGGTCACAGATCCCGTCGATGCCTGGTCCGAGTTCATGGCTATGCCGGCGGTAGTTCAACGGCCACTGGTGCTCGAATTTATCGCAGATCAGTCCGGACAGACGTCGGGGTCGCTAGAGCAACGGTTGGAGCGTTTGGGTGTGGAATTCGCCAATAATTTGGTGGAGGCCGGTAAGGCACACAATGCGGGCGGTGACTATGCGATTGGCTGGGACGCCATCAAGCAGACTTTTCCGGGTAACGGCTATTCAGGCGACTTGAATCTCTACCTAAGTAAGATTAAAACCGAGGACGGCGGCGACATACGTCTGTTCGTACCCGGGGGCATGCTTAATGTTGGTGTGGCCAATGCCTCGTCTGGCCAAACCAAGGAAGCGAGCGAGCTTGGCATTGTTGCGCAGGATCTCGGACGTATCTCGATTTTTGTTAGCGGCGATGTGCTGGTCAATCAATCGAGAGTGTTCACGCTCAAGGGTGGCGATATTCTAGTTTGGTCTTCTGGGGGTAGCATTGATGCAGGTCGTGGTGCCAAGTCAGCGGTATCGGCGCCGGCACCCACGGTAACAATTAATCCAGACGGAACGTTCAAATTCAATTATGCCGGTGCCGTGGCAGGAAGCGGGATTCGTATTATCAACACTGATCCATCGATTGTGCCAGGCCGTGTTGATTTAGTTGCGCCAAAAGGCTCGGTGAACGCCGGTGACGCTGGAATAGGCTCGGCAGGAACGCTCAATATTGCTGCCGTAAGTGTCACGGGCGCCGACAACATTCAGGTTTCCGGGACGTCGACCGGCGTTCCAACCACCGACGTAGGCAGCCTCTCAGCCGGCTTCGCCGGCCAAGCCGACGCCTCTTCCAACGCGGCCAAGGGCGTCCAAGAATCCCTCGCTGAATCCGCCGGCGAGAATTCAGCAACGCCGCAAGCCGACCGCGCGCTCGCCTATCTTGAAGTCATGATTCAAGGCTTCGGCGGCGACGAGGCAAGCGATTCTTCAGATTCTGAAAAGAATCCATAGCTCCGAACCGTAGTCCACCGTGGCCCTTAGGGGGTCGCGGTGTTACGCTGTCGGCTCTATCCGTAGACGCGTCCCGGTCACCCCGCCTCACCCCAGCCAACCAATCCTCCGAAGTAACAGAACTGCAACAATAATGTAAGACAATTTGCCGACCTAAAAAATGACTGGCTTATCGGTAAGTGGGATCGGCGATGAAATTGAAAATTTTAGCAGTAGTATTCGCATTGGTGCCAACGTTGGCGCAGGCGTGGTGGAACGAGGAATGGCAGTTCCGCAAAAAGATATCGGTGACGGCAGCGGAATCAGCCGATACGCCCGTGTTAGTGGGCCTGCATAGTGGCAATTTCGGCTATTTCAAAGACACCCAAGCCAGTGGCGCCGATGTGCGATTCCTGGCTGGTGACGATAAAACAGAATTGCCTTTTCATATTGAAAAATACGATGCCATTAATGGGATTGGTTTGTTGTGGGTGAAAGTGCCGCATGACAATAAACAGATCTGGATGTACTACGGCAATCCGAATGCTAAGACCACCGCGAATGTAGCGGGCAGCTTTGACGCCAACCAAGCATTGGTATATCACTTCGACGACGCGACGGGTGTTACCGACAAAACCCAGAATAACAATAATCCCGTGCAACAAGCCTTCTCTCTTCTCCCATCCGGCATTTTCGGCCAGGGTGCGAGCTTTTCCGGTAAAGACTTCATAAACGTCGCTTCCTCTCAATCATTGGGCGTACTTACTAACAAAGGGATGACGTTTTCCGCTTGGGTAAAAATGGATGGGGCGCAATCCGACGCGTATGTGATGCAGTTGCGCGATGGCGGTGCTGAATTTGTGTTCGGCATTGACGGGCTGGTGCCTTATGCGCGTTACACCGACGCAGCGGGCCGCGCGTGGAACACGCCACGGGAAGCGCCTTTATCCAAGGCGGGTTGGCACCATCTTGCTTTTGTGGCTTCGCCTGGGCACCTCACTGTGTTTGCTGACGGCAAGCCGGCCGGTAGCATTGCCGCACCGTTTGGCGCTATGAACGGTTCCCTAACAATTGGCGCTGCCGCTGATGCAAAACACGGCTTGGTCGGTCAGGTGGACGAAGTCCAGGTCGCCAACACAGCGCGCTCGAATGCATGGGTGGGTATGGCCGCCGCGCAGGGGCAAGATGGCAATGGTATTGCGCTGGGCGATGACGAAGTTAAGGCCGAGGAAACAACATCCTATTTTACCGTTATTCTGAAGAACGTTACCGTCGATGGCTGGGCGGTGATTATTATTCTGGCGATTATGGCCTTGATTGGCTGGAT
>JANOTC010000383.1:0-2739 GCA_031416175.1 Gammaproteobacteria bacterium | reverse complement strand
GCTATACCGAGGAATCGGAAAACTTCGAATCGATCCACAATCATTCAGCCTACGCGTACATCGAAAAGAACTAAGCGAAGAATACGTTGGCCTTTCGTTGCATCAACCGCCTGCCGGTTGAATGCAGCGAACAGGGCCATGCCGGTTAGAAATTACGCTCTCACGCTACCCCACACCGCACACGGCCCGAAACCCTTAATCCCTTACAACTGGATCAAGCTGTAATATACGAACAGCATAGCCAAAACGAAAAGTACGATCAAAGGCGCAAACGGATGGCGCTCTTTAGGGCCTTCTTTATGACTCACACCGAACCTCCAAGTAAATTAGTCCGAACAAAAAGACGGTCCACTTTAGTGACTAATCACTGACTTTGCAACTGTAAAAATGTGCGCGGTTTAAGACCGTCGAATTTTCGGCTCCGCCTATCCGGATAGTTTACTTCGCGGGCAAACCTGGCCTGCGCTTCGCCAGCATGATAAACAACGCTGGCATCACTAACAAAACCAACGGTAATTGAACCGCCAACCCGGAAATGATGGCGACCGCCAAGGGTTGCTGCATGGCTGACCCCTGCCCGATGGCAAGCGCCATCGGCAAGAGCGTTAGAATTGCCGCGAACGTAGTCATCGCAATGGGTCGCATGCGGTTGATACCTGCCTCGATTAACGCATCAATTTGCGGTTTGTCAGCGGGCAAGCTTTGGTACTCTGAGAAGTAAAATATCGCCACTTCCGTTGTAACACCAATAATCATTGTCATGCCCATTAACGCCGAGATATTGAGTTCAATATCGGTGATCCACAACCCAATAAAAACAGCCGATACGGAAAGCAGAGGAATGGCGAGGATAGAAAGCGCAATCCGAAAGCGCTCGTAGAGGAACACCAAGAGCAAGAACACTAAAGCCACGGCGGCGGCGAATACGGCCATCAGCCCCTTAAAAGCGATTTGTTGTTGCTGATAGAGTCCACCTAGCTCGTAATAGACACCCTGCGGCAGCATGTCTGGGGCATCCATGATGGCCTGGACATCGCGAATGGTCGACCCCATATCCCGCCCGGAAATTCGCGCGGTAACCGCTACCATGCGCTTGAAATTTTCTCGGCTAATTTGCGGCTGCCCAGAAATCGCTACAATGTGCGCTACGCGCTTGAGTGGGAAAACATGACCGTCTGGCGCACGCAATAAAAGCTGCGCCAAGTCATCTTCGGTCGACCTGAGATGTTTCGGTGTCCATACGCGTACGCCCACCATTTTGACGCCTTCGCGGATTTGGGTCACCACCTGCCCGGATAGCGCCTCTTGCACCATGCGCGTCACCGACTCTGGATCTACCCCTTCTAACGAGACTTTAACGCGGTCAACTTGAATGTCCAGGGCATCGCCGGCTGGATTTATGCCATTACGCACTTCGACCACCCCATTTATTTTTTCAATCGCCGCCGCCGCCGTCTTCTTCGCTAACGTTTGAAGGACCTCGGTATCGACTGAAAAAATCTTGATTTGGATAGGTTGCGGAACCGCCGTTAAATCACCGATCACATCTTCCGTCAATTGCACCATTTCGACATCAAGACCCGGTACTTCTTTAACGACTTGAGTGCGAATTTGGTCCATGACTTCATGGATGGGCGCGCGCGGCAATGGCTTAAGTCGAATGAAAAAATCACCCGCATTGGCTTCCGTTAAGCCACCGCCCAGCTGAATTCCGGTGCGACGGGAATAGGTGCTCACACTCGGATTAGCGCTAATAATCGCTTCAACCTGCCTCAACAAGCGGTCTGTTTCGGTCAGTGACGTACCCGGCTCTGAAAGGTAGTCAAGGACGAATCCACCTTCATCCATGGACGGAATGAACCCAGATCCTACTTCTTCATAGGCCAACCATCCCGCCATTAACAAGGGCGCGACTCCTAACAGGGCCAGCGCAGGCCTCTTCAAGATGTGACGCATGATCCACGCGTACGCCTTGTGTACCCACGCGGTGAAGCGCCCACCTTCCTTCTGATTCGCATCTTTGTCGTTTAACAAATGGTCTGCCAAAATGGGCACAGCCAGCCAGGTGACTAAAAAGGAGACTATCAACGCCGCCGCCATCGTCAGCGAAAGTGCTTTGAAGAACGCCCCTGTCACGCCGTCCAGAAAAGCCAAAGGCACGAAGATAATCACTGTCGCCATTGAAGAGCCAGTTAACGGTTGTAAAAATTCGCGCGCGGCTTCCAAAACACGACCACGGTGATTTCCCGCGTGGCCTCGCAAGCGCCGCACAATGTGCTCAATCATGACGATGGCGTCGTCGATAATTAGCCCCACCGCGGCCGCCATGCCACCTAAGGTCATGATGTTAAAACTCATGTTTAGAACCGTAAGCAATATCACGGTGGCGGCGAGTACAGCGGGCACCACCACAATCGCAATGAGCGTGATTTTGAGGTTGCGTAAGAAAGCCAATAGCACCAGAGCCGCGAGACCTACACCAATTAATATCGCATCGCGCACACTTTCGGCGGCCGCTGTCACTAAGGATTTGGCCAAACACAACTTCCCTGAATTTGGGCGTGGCAGCCTGAAACGCGCCATGCCAGAATGGCAAAATTACGCCCACAAACAATGGATTGAAAGTGAAATGTTACACGCCGGACTTTGAGCTGAAAATGCAGCGACTCTATGCGACTCTGTCGGAGAAGGATCGGCGGCGCTATGCGGCCATTGAGGTGGCCAAGTTGGGGCATGGAG
>JANOTC010000382.1:0-9380 GCA_031416175.1 Gammaproteobacteria bacterium | reverse complement strand
GTCTTTGCAAGGGGTAGCCGCGTTTTCGTCACTCATCACGGTTTTTCTCTGCGGCTATTGGCTGGTTGGGGCTGCCCCGAAATTCGTGACTGACCTTATCTACCTTGACCTTATTCCCCTGGCCGTTGTGCGAACATTTACGGGAATTCCACCGCTTGCCTTGGTCGCGTATCTCGCCACATTGATTGTCCTGATAACTCGCCTCGTTAGGAACCCCAACTTATTTGAGAGTGGCTTTGTTGCCAGTCTTGTAGCCTCATTGTTAGCACTCCACGCCGGTTTACAGCAGCCTGTTACCAATCTTTTTATGACTGCCTCAGGCTTCATGTTAGTGGGTTCGGTGATTCAAAATGCGTATTTCATCGCCTATATGGATGAACTGACGCAGTTGCCAGGGCGACGCGCGCTGAACGAAGAGTTGGCGCGCAGCCGCGGCCAGTTTTCTGTCGCCATGCTCGACATTGATCATTTCAAGAAATTTAACGATACCTACGGACACGATATTGGCGACCAAGTATTACGCATGGTTGCTTCCAAAATCGGCGATATTACGGGAGGCGGCAAACCTTTTCGCTATGGCGGTGAAGAGTTTTGCATCGTCTTTACGGGAAAAACCGGGAAAGACGTTTTTCCCCACTTATCGAAATTGCGCGAAATCATAGATGACAGCCGAATGATTCTGCGCAGTCAGAACCGACCTGCGACCAAACCCGAGCCCGTTCCTCTTGTTCGTCGCGCGGCCTTTAAAGAAGTCCACGTTACTATAAGCATTGGCATAGCGGAAACGTCGAATGATTTAATCACGGCCGATGAAGTGATTAAAGCGGCAGACCAGGCTCTATATCAGGCCAAGAAAAAAGGTCGCAACCGAATCAGTCAATATTCAACTATGCAAGAAGCGCCAAAAACGGCGCCGACGCCCATCGGCTAACGCCGCAACGTGGCAAAGACTACCATTCCTTCACGTTATTAAGAAGGCAAGGCCCAAGTAGCCGTGCTTTGCTTTAAAGTCTAGAATACGTGCTCATTAAGCGGAAAACTGAGGACGCCGGATGATCGGCTTATTGCAGCGCGTTTCTAACGCGCAGGTGACCGTCGCAAATGAGGTAATTGGCAGAATCGAGCGGGGCATTCTAGTATTTGTAGGCGTTGAGCGGGGTGATGACGAAGACAGCGCAGAACGCCTTCTTAAGCGCCTATTTGAATACCGAGTATTTCCCGATTCACAAGAACGCATGAATTTGAGCGTTCGCGACATATCTGGCCATGTTATGTTAGTGCCGCAATTCACCTTGGCCGCCGATACAAATAAAGGCTCGCGCGCTGGATTTCAAACCGCCGCGCCACCGGTCGACGCGCAGCGCGTGTTCGAACATATGATGGTAGCCGCGCGAAAGGGTAAACTCCGAGTGGAGTTCGGACGTTTTGGGGCCGATATGCAAGTTTCCTTAGTTAACGATGGACCCGTCACGTTTAGCTTAAAAGCAGCGCCACGCGTCAAGCCGCAGCCATAGCGACGTTGCTGCAAGATAGTGGGAAGTCGGTTTCAGCCTGGATTCAGCGGAACGCCCTAGTTTCGCCTTGAAGCCAGCGTAAGGAAACCGGCAACATAATTGTTCATTAGGGATGACTGTTGTTTGGAGGATAAATTGATGCGAGACTTGAATAAATGGCTTACCGGTGCCGCCCTGGTTTTAGTAGGCAGCGTAAGCGCCCCCGCATTTGCGGGCGGTAAAGTAAATGTGATGCTCCAAGAATGGCGCGTCGTTGCAGACACCAAGAAAGTGTCACCCGGCGAAGTGATCATTACGGTTCAAAACCGAGGCAAAGAAAAGCACGAGCTTGTGCTTTTGAAAACCGACGTTCCTTACGACAAACTACCTATGGCCAAGGATGGCGGCATTGATGAGACTGGCGCGGGCACGGTAATCACTGAAGTCGAGGACATCGAGCCAAAAATGATCAAAACCATGACCGCCAATTTAGAGCCAGGAAATTACGTATTGCTCTGTAACGTCGTTGAAGTCGAGGGCGGAAGCCTGGAAGAACACTACAAAATGGGCATGCGCGTCCCGTTGTTAGTTCAATAAACATTTAACACGCTAACGCCGATACTGCGCCGCTCTAACCTGAGCGGCGCATCGATTCTAAGGGGACCAAAATCTCGCGCCCCAAGCCCTTTGACTCCTTCGTTTTTCTTTTCCGGTATATACATTTTGGACGATTTCACCTAAAGTCAGCGCAACTTTCACGGTGAGACAAATCATCATGACCAACAACGACTTGTCAGACGCTGGGCTATGCCAACAGCTACGCAAAACGGCGCTGGAATTTGCCGATGACGTTGCCATTCATTTCGCTGATCGTACGCTCACATTTTCCGAGTTTGACTCATTGTCTGATCGTGTAGCGCGGGGTCTCAGCACCCGTGGCATTCAACAAGGTGATCGCGTCGCCTTGTATTGCGTCAACTCAGATACCTTCGCTGTCGCCTATTTTGGCATCATCAAAGCAGGCGCGACCGTGGTGCCCATAAATCTGATGCTCAATCCACGCGAAATAGAATTCATCTTGCAGGACTGCACCGTCAGCGGCCTCATTTATCACGCGGCCATGCAAGCAAATGTCAGTGTATTAGACCAACAAGCAGTCACCGTCAAATTGAGCGTGTGTATCGGCGATCCACCTGCCAACACCTCAACGATTTCTTGGCTTGATTTAGTCAGCAATGACGGCCTCGCACCGATGATCACAGTGAATGCCATTGATGCTGTAGCGGCCATTATTTACACGTCCGGAACCACCGGAAAGCCTAAGGGCGCCATGCTCACGCACAAGAATTTGCTGGCTAATACGGCTGACGTCAAGCAGGCCATGCAAGTGCGGCCCAGCAGAGACGCAATGCTCGTCGTGCTACCGATGTTTCATGCATTTGCCGCCACGGTGGGCATGTTAACGCCGCTCTTGCACGGCGGCCGCATCGTCGCCGTGGCTAAATTTGACACCGATATTGTGCTAAACGCCATCGTCGACGGCGGCGCCACTATTTTTCTCGGCGTTCCCAGCATGTACAACGTGCTTCTCAATGCCAGCGACACTCAAGTAGCCAAATTCGCCACCATTCGATATTGCGTTTCCGGCGGTGCCGCCATGCCGCAAGCACTGATGCAGCGCTTTGAACAACGCTTTGGCAAGGCCATCTACGAAGGGGATGGTCCGACAGAGTGCTCCCCCGTGACCTGCGTCAATCCGATTGGTGGCCTGCGTAAACCCGCCTCAGTTGGCTTGCCACTTCCTAACGTAGAAATGGCCATCTTCGACGCCCACGGCAATCCTGTGCCTAACAATGAACACAATGAAATATGCGTACGTGGACCCAGTGTGATGAAGGGCTATTGGAATCAGCCAGAACAGACACATGCGTCATTTTTCGGCGATTGGTTCCGCACCGGCGACTTAGGCTATCGCGACGACGACGGCTATTTCTATATCGTCGACCGCATCAAAGACATGGTGATTGTAAACGGTATGAACGTTTACCCGCGCGTCATCGAAGAAATTCTTTATCAACACCCCGCCATAAAGGAAGCCGCTGTCGTTGGCGAACCGAACGAATTACATGGAGAAATTCCCATCGCCTTCGTGGTGCTGCAAGCGGGCCGCGAACTGTCCGGCGTTGATGTGCGAAAATTCTGTACCGAGCACCTCGGACGCCACGAAGTCCCACGCAAAGTGTTTTTCCTCGCCGAATTGCCAAAAAATGCAGCCGGAAAAATATTAAAGCGTGAATTGCGTAAACATGGAGAATTGGAGCGCGGCGTTGACAGCCGTGACGCATAAGGTTCACCGTTACACTTGCACCTCGCGCCGCTCTGGCTGATACTGGCACCCATGACAAACTCGTACTTTAATGATCAGTTCTTGATCGCGATGCCCACGCTCGCCGATCCTAACTTTTTTCACGCCGTAACCTATATCTGCGAGCATACAGCGGCGGGCGCCTTTGGCTTGGTGGTCAACCGGCCCTTGGATTTAACTCTCGCCGAAGTAGCCGCGCAAATGACATTGGCAACGCCCCGGCAAGATTTAGCCATTACCACCACCTACGGCGGCGGACCCGTTGGCGCGGAGCGCGGCTTTGTTGTCCACGAACCGATTGGCGAATGGTCAGGCACGCTCCGCGTCAACGAACGGATAGGCGTTACCTCGTCGCGCGACATCGTCGAAGCGATTTGTCGCGGCGAAGGTCCGACAAGGTTTCTCGTCGTCATCGGCTATGCTGGCTGGGGAGCCGGCCAGCTTGAACAAGAATTAATCGACAACGCCTGGATTACCATGCCGTCAAGCAGTGCAATTTTATTCGATACCCCCGCCGAAAAGCGCTGGGAAGCTGCTGCCTCGTCCATTGGAATTGATTTGAATCGCATGTCTACGGACATTGGGCACGGCTGATCTTGCGTACGGTGTTAGGCTTCGATTTTGGTACCCGTCGCATCGGCGTAGCGGTCGGGCAAACCATAACGCGGACAGCAACGCCGCTGTGCGTGCTGACCGCTCAAGAGGGTGCCCCACACTGGCCAGAAATTGCCAAGCTCATTGAGAGGTGGGGACCCACCGGATTGATAGTCGGCCTACCTTTACACATGGACGGCGCCGAACAAGATCTCACTCGGGCGGCGCGACGCTTTGGCAATCGTCTACATGGCCGTTTTGGCCTACCCGTTTTTTGGCAAGACGAACGCCTTACCTCGGCCGCCGCCGAATGGGAAATGGCCGAGGCGGCGCGCTATGGAACGCACACTAAGCACGACGTTGACAGCATGGCCGCCACCCTCATAGTCGAGGCCTGGCTTACAGAGAACCAAAACGAAAGAACCGAAACGCATGACTGACGAAATCGACGTTGCTGAACTTTTGCCGAAAATGGTGGCTGAGCTACTAGAACATTGCAAATTGAGCGGCATGGAAAACCCCGTTATGGTCGGCATCCACACCGGCGGCGCCTGGGTCGCACGCGAATTGCACGCGCTACTCGGCTGGACCACAGAGTTGGGCGAACTCAATATTGATTTCTATCGCGACGATTTCGCCCAAATCGGCATGCACGCCCAAGCGTCTCCGTCGCGAATTCCGTTCAGCGTAGAAGATCGCGACATCGTCTTAGTCGACGATGTGTTATTCACGGGCCGCACTACACGCGCTGCCTTAAACGAAATATTTGATTATGGGCGACCACGTTCCGTCACGCTCGTTGTCTTAATTGACCGCGGTGGCCGAGAATTGCCTATCCAAGCAGACATCGTCGGCAAGCATGTCACCGTGCGCGCCACCGAACAAGTAAAATTGACCGGGCCGAAGCCATTGCGACTCACCGTCGCCGCCACCTGAGACCACTCCGATGGGATACCGCAAGAACATACAACTCACCGCTGATCGTAAGCTACGCCACTTTCTAACCATCGAAGGCTTACCACGCGCGCTACTGGTCGAAATTTTGGACACAGCCGAAACATTTACCAGCGTCGGTAACCAAGCGGTGAAAAAGGTACCGTTATTGCGCGGGAAATCCGTCGTAAACCTGTTTTTCGAAAATAGCACCCGCACACGCACCACCTTTGAAGTCGCGGCAAAACGTTTGTCGGCGGACGTCATCAATCTCAATATCAGCACCTCCGCCACCTCCAAAGGCGAGTCGCTGCTGGATACGCTCGCCAACCTCGAATCTATGCAATGCGATATGTTCGTAGTACGCCACGCCGAAAGCGGAACGGCGCATTTTATTGCCCGACATGTACAACCTCACATCAGCGTACTCAATGCGGGCGATGGCCGCCATGCGCACCCAACGCAAGCGATGCTTGACGTGTTTACCATTCGGCGCCACTTCAAAGACTTCGCCCCGCTCAAAGTCGCCATCGTGGGCGATATTCTCCATTCACGTGTTGCCCGCTCTGAAATTCACGCCCTCACCACACTTGGCGTGAATGAAGTGCGCGTTGTGGGCCCCAAAACACTGATACCGAGTGACATTGCCACGCTAGGTGTTCACGTTTATCACGATTTGCGCAAAGGCTTGAATGATGTCGACGTCATCATAATGTTACGCTTGCAACAAGAGCGTATGGATGGCGCATTTATCCCTAGCCCTAAGGAATACCTGCGCACATACGGCCTAACTGACGCAACACTCAGCTACGCCAAGCCAACTGCTATTGTAATGCACCCAGGGCCGATCAATCGCGGCGTTGAAATTGAATCGAGCGTCGCCGACGGGCCTCGTTCAGTAATTTTGGAGCAAGTGACCAACGGAATTGCCGTCCGCATGGCCATCATGTCCATGGCCATGGGCAGCTACAGCGCCTCGCGGGAGGGTAATTGATGCGCACACTTATTCAGGGTGGCCATGTGGTTGACCCAGCCAATTGCGTTGACACGGTGTTAGATATTTATATTGCCGACGGCGTAATCGTCGGCTTAGGCCATGCCCCGCAAGGATTCCTTGCCGACGAAGTCATCGATGCCCGTGGCCACATTGTCTGCCCGGGTCTGGTTGATATGCGCACACGCTTGCGCGAACCGGGACAAGAGTTTAAGGCAACAATTGCCAGCGAAACCAAAGCCGCCGCGGCCTCGGGTATTACGACACTCTGTGTCGCGCCGGATACCTCGCCCGTCATCGACAATCCCGCCGTTGTCGATATGATTCACCAGCGCGCAGCCGCAAGCAATCTGGCACGGGTATGCGTTATCGGCGCGCTAACTCAGGGCTTAGATGGCAAACAAATTAGCGAAATGCTCGCGCTCAAAGAAGCCGGTTGCGTCGGTGTTGGCAATGGCCTAGCGCCAGTCACTAACACCTTAGTGATGCGCCGCGCCATGGAATATGCGGCCAGCCATGACCTAACCGTATTCATACACCCTGAAGACGCCTGGCTGCGTGGCAATGGTTGCGCGCACGAAGGCCCGATGAGTACGCGATTAGGCCTGGGTGGCATTCCCGATATTGCCGAAACCATCGCGGTGGCCCGCGACCTCGCGCTAGCGGAACGCACCGGCGCCAAACTTCATTTCGGTGGCCTATCCAGCGTCAAAGCGGTGCGCATGATCGCCCGTGCACGCCATGACGGTGTTCCCGTTACCGCCGACGTTACTGCGCACCATTTGCATCTCACCGAAATCGACATCGGTGAGTTCAACAGCGCCTGCCACGTACGCCCACCGCTACGCGCACAACGCGACCGCGACGGACTTCGCGCTGGACTCAAGCAAGGCAATATTGACGCGATCTGCTCCGACCATCAGCCGCACGACATTGACGCAAAGAACGGCCCCTTTAGTGCAACTGAACCCGGCATATCCGGCCTAGAAACGCTCTTGCCACTCAGCTTGCGCCTGGTTGACGAAGAGATTCTAAGCCTGTCTGAGGCACTCGCTCGCTTGACCTGCAATCCGGCGCGTATACTCGGACTTGCCGTCGGCACGCTCGAACTCGGCACCGTCGCCGACATTTGCATATTTGATCCCAATGCAACGTGGGACTTCTCCGCGAAAAACATGTTGAGTCAAGGTAAGAACTCACCCTTTGACCAATGGGTGTTTAAGGGCCGCGTCGTAAAAACGCTGCTAGCCGGTCGACGCGTTTATGGTTAGGGTCGTCGGCTCAACCGCCTTCAAAACGTTTGACAAGAATAAGAACTGGCGGATAATCGCGTGCACCTAAAAATTAAACCACGCAAAAAACTTTTCACCTAACGGCAACCCTAAGCGGTAGCTAACATTCCCAGCAATGCAAAAAAAACTACTCGAAATATCCACCCAAAGCATCGTATTTTTGTTCCCCATCGTCGCGGGAACGATACTATCTGGCGCGAGCACTGCCCACGGCTTTCTTCTGGCCTTGGGCCTTCTATTTGGATGGCCCGCCTGGCAAGTGCTAACGCGCGACGAAAAGCAGATTTTTCTCGGATTCGTCGTTTTTTGCGCGTTTGCGGGCCTTTCTCTGCTGTACACCGAAGACATTCAAAATGGAATTCGGCGATTTGAACGCTATGGGTACTTCCTATTATTCGCACCACTCTATTTACTGTTGCGCCGCGCAAGAACCGAAATGGCCCTGCCCATGCTGGCAGGCTGCGTCATCGCCGGCTTTGTGATGTCGGGCCAAGGCATCTACGAAATTTGGATAAAAGGCATGCCAGTCGCCTATGGCCCGTATGACAAGATTGTTTTCGGTGACATAGCCGCCGTAGCCGCCGTTACGGCGACCCTAGGCGCCCTTTTGCTACCCCTCACAGTATCTGTGCGCATTGCCGTCCTAGCGGGCAGCCTCAGCGCGCTTTTGGCGAGTACATTCTTAGCGCAGCAACGCGGCGCCTGGCTCTTTCTTGCCATCGCCGTTCCCCTCGCCGCCTGGCTTTACCGCAAGAAGATGTCAAGCCGAGTCTGGATCTCCGGGATTTTGCTTATCGCGCTGAGTGCGGGCGCGTTGGTAATCTGGCCACAGAATAAAGTCAGCGAAGGCCTCGTTGCTGGCTTCAGCGATCTTAAATCCTACTCGGCCGACCCGCACAGCACCTCATCATGGGGCGACCGCATAAACACCTGGAAAGGGGCGACCGCAATTTGGCAAGCAAACCCGGTATTGGGGACCGGCATTGGCGACTTTATGGTCGATGCGGAAAAAGTGCGTGCGTCGGGCAAGACCACGTTAGTTAACGTATACGGCCACGCCCATAGTATTTTCTTTGATACTCTAGCAACGCTGGGTTTGGTGGGACTGATTACCCTCTTAGTCTGTCTCTTTTACCTACCGTTTCGTTTTTTCTACCGGGCGTGGAAGCTATCAGGCGACGACGCACATCTTGCCTTTTATTCACTGGCAGGCATGCTGGCCATTCTCGCCTTTGGCGCGTTTGGCTTTAGCGAAGGTTGGCTGTCACGTAACCCGATGGTGAAAAGCTACTTGGTCTGGTTAGCGGTGTTTATGTCCAGTGTCGCGATTCGTCGACAAACGATCAAAGCGAAGAACCACCTCGGGTAAAAACACCTTTGCCGCTCGCACACAAAAAAAATGCCCGCTTTAGCGGGCATTTTTCTTACATCAATTCCACGTACAAAGACTATCAATCCTAGCCCGAACGCGAAGTCCGCTTACGATCCGTCTCGTTAAGCTGCTTCTTACGCAAACGAATGTAACGCGGCGTCACTTCCACCAACTCATCGTCATCAATGAATTCCAATGCCTGTTCCAAGGTGTGGCGAACGGCGGGGGTCAAGATAATATTTTCATCCGATCCCGAGGCGCGCATATTGGTCAATTGCTTTTCCTTCAACGGATTCACGACTAAATCGTTAGGCCGCGAATGCAAGCCGACGACCAT
>JANOTC010000381.1:0-2701 GCA_031416175.1 Gammaproteobacteria bacterium | reverse complement strand
ATTGAAAACCTGAATGGGCGCGTGAGGAAACACCTTTACTACCGACAAGAAAGTGGGCGTGGCTTTCTGGATCTGCTGCGTTTCTATTTCAATCACACCCATTTTTTACGTAGCACCCGAGCTGAGCGCCACAAGAAATCGCCTGCCGAAATATTGTCGGGGAAACCGCATCCACCTTGGTTGGATAAGTTGGGTTTCGAACGATCACTGATTTCCGGTGGGAATCTGTTCGCCTAGTGGTACCTAAAACACGCCGTTTTTGAACCGCGCCGAAAATTTTTTAAGTGGACTTTAGCCACATTTTAAATAGTCCACTTTGCCTCGCCGCCAACAACATGGGTTTGCGGTATAATCTTCATACATGACGACCGCCGCACCCCTCGCCGACCTTGCCTTGCAGCGCATCCTCACGCACGCGGACCGCTGCGTGATGTGCGGGCTTTGCTCAACGCATTGCCCAACCTATCGCGTTGTCGCCAATGAAAACGAATCACCACGCGGACGGGTGTCGCTAATCCAAGCGTTCGCGCGAGGTCAACTTCCCGCGTCACCGAAAATGTTAGCGCACGTAGACAATTGCCTAGGTTGTCGCAGTTGCGAAAGCGTATGCCCTTCCGGCGTCGAATTCGGCACGCTCATGGACCTGGCTCGAACAACTCTCGCCCCACAGCATGCACCGCCTTCTCGCTGGCTCGGTGGCTTGTATGGCTCACGAAAAATCGGTAATGCCGCACGGCGGCTATTTTACGTTTACCAGCGCAGTGGCTTGCAGAATCTCGCCAGACGCAGCGGCGCGCTCGCCTTTTTGCGGCTACAACGATTAGAAACGCTTTTACCCGATTCGATTTCGAACGGTTCGCTACGCGGCTATTACCCAGCGCGGGGCCGCGAACGCGGCCAGGTTTTTCTTTTCACCGGCTGTGTCGGAAACGTGTTAGATCGCGTTACGCTCATCGCTGCCTGCGAACTATTAACGGCTGTGGGTTTCGCTGTACGCGTGCCGCCCCAACAAGCGTGCTGCGGCGCCTTACCTATGCACACAGGCGACAGCGTCACCGCCACTCAACTTACGCGTGACAACGCGGTCGCTTTTGAAGGTAAGGACCCAATACTTTACGTGGCCACAGGCTGTGGCGCGAGCTTGAGCGAATATGGGAAGACTGAAACACTACCTGCAGACGCCGCAGTGAAAAGCCTGGGTCAGCGCGCGCAAGAAATTTGTAGCTTCTTAGTAAAAAGCGGTGCGCTTACCCCAGATTTATTCGCGCCCTTTCCCAACTGCGTGCTCCTGCATACACCGTGCAGCATGCGCAATGTTATTCGCCAAGGCGAACGTGTTGTGGAATTATTAAACTTAATTCCAGAATTGCAGCTCGCCAAGCTCGATATTGCACCGGGTTGCTGCGGCGCGGGCGGCGTCCATTTAATTCAAGACTCGCTAACCTCGCGCACGTTACGTAAAGAAACCGTGGACGCCGTGGTGCGCGCTCATCCCTCCGTGCTGTTGACGACTAACATTGGTTGCGCACTAAATTTGCACAGCGAACTAGCCGAGCGGAGTACGGCAATTCCGGTGCTGCACCCTATCGTGTTACTTCGGCAACAACTTCGGGCAATGCCACATTGAATTGAGTAATTTGACTCGGCGGATCTACGTTGGCGGGTACTGGGAGCTGAGTGGCTCCGCAAATTTACCGTTCGGTATATTTTCTCCTAAATTTGGCGCCAGTTACGAAATATTACCCGAACGGTAATGTTTGCTTGCATGTTCGGCGACAATTAGGAGTGGTACCCTGATTTGAACCGTGCCCATATTTGAGATCTAACGAGGGTAGGAACCCTGGGCCGCCGCCAACTACTATGGCTGCCCAGCCCTTGACACATCATACGCAACTTGCGTATGATGTGATTATGAAAGCCACCTTCATTGAATTACCGCCATTCGAGCGGCATCGGCAGAGTTATCTGAACGACGAGAGCTTTTGTGAGTTTCAAAAGATGTTGATGAAGAACCCTGAAGCTGGCGACATGATCGAAGGCACGGGTGGATTGCGCAAGATACGTTATGCCGATGAAAAATGAGGTAAAGGCAAACGCGGCGGACTCCGTATGATTTACTACTGGTGTCAGCCAGGAAAGCAATTCTGGCTGTTCACCGTGTACAACAAAGACGAGATGGATGATCTGACCGCTGCACAATGCAAAATCCTGAATGAACTGCTCAAGCAGGAATTGGAAGCAAGGAGAATCAAATGAAACGTAACTTGTTTAATGAACTGAAAGAGGGATTCACCGCACTCGAATCTGCACGCGAGGGCAAGATTACCATGCGCCAGCACGTAGTCGAAAAGAAACCTGCGCTCACCATCACCCCGGAAGAGTTGCTTAGCCTGCGGGAGAAGTTGCACTTATCACGAACCGTATTCGCCAGATACTTGCGCACTAACGAACGCACACTTGAAAACTGGGAACAAGGCCGAGCCAGTCCGAATGCCCAGGCTGCGATTCTGATCCGTATGGTTGAGCGTTACCCGGACACGGTTGAACGTCTCTCTACCATCTGACCGTCGCCACAAAAGCGATCCGAGTGATTGTTTCAATGGTAGTGTCATCTCGGGCTATACCCTAACTGGACGTCAGGGGTCGCGCCGAAACAACGTCAGAATAGAGTCACCGCGCGTGTTCGCGCTGGAGAAGGACG